>JBGTIE010000181.1:0-7293 GCA_041745855.1 Lysobacterales bacterium
GCGCAGGCGGGCGCGCGGTTGGTGCTGGCTGGCAGGCGGGTGCCGGCACTGGAGCGGCTGTATGACGAGCTCACCGCTGCCGGCACCGAGGTGGCGCTGTATCCGATCAATCTGGAAGGCGCGCAACCGGACGACTTTCAGACGCTGGGAGAGACCCTGCTGGGCGAGTTCGGTGGGCTCGATGGGCTGGTGTTTGCGGCCGGCCGGCTGCACGGACTGGCCGCGCTGGAGCATCACGATGGCGAGGAATGGCTGCGCACCTGGCATGTGCATCTGAATGTCCCCTTCCTGCTGTTGCGGGGTTGCATCGCTGCCTTGCGCGCGCGCCAGGGTGCGCTGCTGCTGTGCATGGACGACCCGGCGCGCACCGATCAGGCACTCTGGGGCGCTTATGGGGTGGCCCAGGGCGCCTTGCGCAGCTTTCTGCAGATTGCCGGCGAGGAAACCTGCCGGCTGGGCCCGCGGGTTTATGGATTGCAACTGCCACCGAGCCGCAGCCCGCTGAATCAGCGCGCCTTCCCGGCGAAGTCACCGGAGGAATTCTGCGACCCGGCAACGATCGCCCCCGCCGCGGTCCATGCCCTGATCAGCGATGCGATCAGCGGCAGCCTGTTCGACGCCCGCGGGTCAGGTCAGGTTTAGACGACCATGCCGATGGACCTGTTCGCCGCCGCGATCCTGCTGTTCCTGGTGATGGATCCGATCGGCAATGTGCCGATCTTCATCTCCCTGCTGAAGGATCTGCCGCCGGCGCGGCGGCGGCTGATCGTGATGCGCGAGTTGCTGATCGCGCTGCTGGTGTTGGTGATTTTCTGGGCCGCCGGTCCGCTCGTGCTGGAGTGGCTGCATCTGCGGCAGGAATCGGTCAGCGTTGCCGGGGGCATCGTGCTGTTCATCATCGGCCTGCGGATGATCTTCCCGTCCAGCGAGGGGATCATGGGCGACACGCCCGACGGCGAACCCTTCATCGTGCCGCTGGCGATTCCCTGCGTTGCCGGGCCTTCAGCCATGGCGACCCTGATGCTGCTGGGTGCCAGCCACCCGGACAGCCAGATGATCCTGCTCGGCGCGCTGGGTATCGCCTGGGCCGGCAATGTGGCGGTGGTGCTGGGTGCCATCGTGTTGATGCGCTACCTGGGCAAGCGGTTGCTGATTGCGCTGGAACGCCTGATGGGCATGCTGCTGGTGACGTTGTCGGTGCAACTGTTCCTCGATGGGGTGGCGCGTTACATGGGCTGAGCGGTCAGGGTAGCGTGATACGCGTCGAGGACTTGCGACAGGCATTCCTGCCAGCGCGGCAGCGTGTCGGGGCGCGGTGGCTTGAAGCCGGTATCGCCCTTGTCTCCATCCGCAATCGCGTCGACGCGACCGGCGCTGGCCAGGCCCAGTTCACGTGCGCTGGCTTTCAGGGCACTCAGCAGCGGTCGCAGTCCGGCCGGATCGAACGTATCGCCTGACTCGCCTGCAGCGACTGGACGATCCACGCCGTCGGGTCCAGTGAGCGTCAGCGGTGACCCAGCGGCAATACGCTGCAGGAAATCAGCGAGGACTGCGCCGGTCAGTTGCCGGCAGCACGTCCCCGTGGCCAGCCCACCGGCCGAACTTAACGCGATCAGCAGGTGTACCCGTCGCAGGCCGTCACTCCCGTAGCGGATCGGAAGCAGACTGAGCAAGGCGGCGCTTGGCAATGTCCGCGCACACTGCGCGACCGGCCAGTGCGGCTTCAGATCAGCCAGATTGCTGACCTCGCGCCGCCGCAGCGTGCGATCGAGTGCCGAGCGGGTCAGCAAGGGGCAAACGAATTTTCGGCCCAGGGTCAGTAACCGGTCGAGCGACAGACGCAGGGCGATTCTCAAGCCGACGACCAGATCCTCCTGCGCGCCGTCCAACGTCGTCTGCAGCCGCTTGGGTCGATGACTGCCATCGACAGGCGAATCGCGTCGACGCCACTTGCGAATGGTCTGAACGCTGACGCCATAGCGCCGCGCCAGTTCGGCGTGGCTAGCACTGCTCTGGCGGATCTCTTCCCGGACAGCCGGACTGGTCCGGGCGGGGCCATGGACGTCGAAATACATCGGCTTGATCCGAGGTCGCTGAATGCAAGTATCATTGACTCGGGGGACGTATACAATCATCCGGGACCTGACAGCTTCGTGTAACATTACCGTCACTGCTTAACAGTATCTTTACGAGTGCAATTCCACCGGCGCCGAGCGCCTCCTTTTGTCCATTGAGGGTAGTCGAGATGAGTACAGGGAACGGCCGGACCGGCCTGAGTCTTGCGATCAGAAGCGCGTTGTTGGGATTCGGCGGGGCGATCCTGCCTGCTGTTGGCGTCACGATGCTCGCGAGCATGCTGCCGGTGCACAGCGCCTATGCGCAGCAAACCTCGTCCAGCCTGAGCGGTTCGGTCGTCAGTGAAGCCGGAGAAGCCGTTGTCGGCGCCAGTGTCGTCCTGGTCCATCAGCCCTCGGGCACCCGCTCGGAAGCCTTCACCGGCGATACCGGCAACTTCTTCCAGGGTGGTCTGCGTGTCGGCGGCCCCTATCAGGCCATCGTGACTGCGCCGGGCTATCGCCCCGGCACCGTCGAAGATCTGTTCCTGCGCCCGGGCTCGCAGCCGGCCCTGCGGCTGCAACTGGAGACCGAAACCGCGATGGCGCTGGAGGCGGTGGTGGTCTCGGCCGACCGCGAGGCGACCCGCGATCTCAACAGCGGCGTCGGTTCCAGCTACACCTCGCAGGACATCAACAACCAGCCGGCGACCCGGCGCGACGTGATTCGCACCCTGCTCAGGGACCCGCTGGCTTCCTCGCGTGGCGAAGGCAACCTGTCGGTTGCCGGTGCCAATCCCCGCTTCAACGGCCTGTCCATCGACGGCGCGCTGCAGCAGGATGACTTCGGTCTGGGTTCGAACACCTACGCCACCAACCGTTCGCCGATCAACCTGGATGCGGTCGAGTCCGCCTCGCTGGTGGCGTCGGATTATTCGGTCACCGCGTCGGGCTTCACCGGTGGCCTGGTCAACATCATCACCAAGTCCGGTGGCAACGAGTTCGACGGTTCGGCCTTCTACTACTACCTGAACGAAAACTTCCTCGGCGACAAGTACGGCGAAAACGGCGAGCGTCGCTTCGACGCGGCGCCCTTCGACGAGCGCGAGTACGGCTTTACGCTGGGCGGCCCGATCATTCAGGACAAGCTGTTCTTCTTCGTCTCCTATGACGAGTTCCAGTCCGGCTCGAACACCGATTTCAGCAACATTGATCAGGCCAACGGTGTGCAGCCGGGCTTCTTCGACGCTCTGCGCACGGTGATCCAGAACACCTACGGCTACGATCCGGGAACGCGTCCAACCACCGCAGCACTGCCGGTCACCTCCGAGCGCGCGCTGGTCAAGCTGGACTGGAACATCAACGACGATCACCGCGCCTCCTTCACCTGGCAGGACACCAAGGAGGGTGGCACCAGCGTCAACGCGCTGCAGTTCGAGTCGGCCTGGTATGACACACCGGTGGATCTGCGTGCCTATACCTTCCAGCTGTTCTCGGACTGGTCACCGAACTTCTCCTCGACCTTCCGTGCCAACTACAAGGAATTCGCGCGTGGTCAGGACTGCCGCGCCGGCGCTGGCGTAGGCGAGTTGGAGTTCGATCTGAATCCGGCCAACGGCGGCCTCGCCGGAACGCCGCTGGACGGCCTGCTGACTCAGCGTCGTACCTTTGTGGGTGGCTGCGACCGCTTCCGCCACGCCAATGTCTTCGACGACGACCGCCTGCAGCTGTTCTGGTCGGGCGACTACTACGCCGGTGATCATGTCATCACCTTCGGCGCCGAGTACGAAGAGTTCGATTTGTTCAACCTGTTCGTGTCCAGTTCTTCGGGGCGATACCGCTTCAACAGCTTCAACCAGATCATCAACCGCACCGGCCGGGTCGAATACGCCAACGCGCTGAGCAACGACGTCAATGATGCCGCCGCCGCCTGGGGCTACGAGAAGATCAGCTATTTCGTTCAGGACACCTGGACCGTGACGCCGAACTTCGAGGTGTCGCTCGGCTTCCGCTACGAAGAGTTCAAGCAAAGTGACCGCCCCGAGTTCAACCAGGGTGTGTTCAACGACTATGGGCTGCGCAACGACGTCAATGTCGACGGCAACCGCCTGTTCATGCCACGGCTGGGCTTCCGCTGGACGCCGCTGGACCGCACCGTCGTCACCGGTGGCCTGGGCATCTTCGCTGGCGGTGATCCGAAGGTTTGGATCTCCAATGCCTTCCAGCCGGCCACTGTCTTCGCCGCCCAGTCGAACCTGACTGGCCTCGATCCGCGGGTGATTCCGCAAGTACTGATCGATCGGGTGTCCAATGGCACTCCGCTGGTCATCGACGCCATTGCGCCGGACTTCCGTACGCCCAATGATCTCAAGATCTCGCTGCGTTGGGATCAGGGTTTCGACATGAACTTCGGGGGGATGAATCTGGGCAACGATTACACCTTTACCGCGCAGTGGCTGCACAGCAGCACCCGCGAGGGCTTCCTGTGGAGAAACCTCGCACAGACCGAACTGGCTGCTGCCCAGCCGACCGGCGTGGCTCCGGACGGACGGACCATCTACGCCGATCTGGACGCGCTGCGGATCAACAACCTGACCCAGCTGGCCAATTTCGACGGTGGCAGCAGCGACACCTTGTCGGTGGCGCTGGCCAAGCGTTTCGACAATGGCTTCGACTTCCAGTTCAGCTATGCCCGTCAGAACATCGAAGCCACCACCGAGGGCACTTCCTCGCGCGGCATCTCCAATTGGCGTGGCATCGTGGCGGAGGATCGCAACAATCCCTTCTCGCGCAACTCACCGTTCGAGATCACCGATTCCTTCAAGCTGAGCCTGGGCTACGAGAAGGCCCTCTTCGGTGACTACAAGACCCGTTTTGACGTCTTCGCGCAGGCCTACTCCGGCACCCCATACACCTACACCTTCGACGTCAGCAACACCAACTCGCTGTTTGGTCGCGCCGGACAGGGTGAAGGTCCGTTCGACAACAGCCCGCTGTACATTCCCAACCCCGGCAACGACCCGCTGGTCGTCTACGCGCCAGGTTTTGACCAGCAGGCCTTCTTCAACCTGGTCAACCAGCGCGGCATCCCGACCGGCAAGATTCACGAGGTCAACACGGACAGCTCGCGCTGGATTCGCCAGTGGGATCTGCGCATCCAGCAGGAGTTGCCTGGCATCCCCGGCATGGATCGCTACTTCGGCGACAACCGCTTCAAGCTGATACTGGACATCGACAACCTCGGCAATCTGCTGAACAAGAAGTGGGGCAATTTCTACAACGGCCCCGGCAACAACCAGCAACCCATTGTCGTTGCCGATCTGGTTTCGGCGGCGGACGTAGCGGCCAACGGCATCGGTGGCGCCACCGCGCTGACCGGTGACGCACCGCGCACTACCTGCCTGGCGGCCAGCGACTGCGTGTATCGCTACAACACCTTCACCGACCGTGCGGACAGCATCCTCAGTGCCAGTCAGTCCGTCTATCGCATCCGCATCGGACTGCGCTACGACTTCTAAGCGCACGCAAGGCAGCTGATACAGTGCAAGGCGCCACCTTCGGGTGGCGCCTTTTTTTGTGGCCTGGCACTGGTCTTCTGACCCCTCAGCCCGGGTGCGAATCAGGCTGATGCAGCGATGGAGCTGGGAGTCGGGGTCGGAATCGGAATCGGAATCGGAATCGAATTTGCGAGCGTGGGGTTTGGCCAACGACGACTTGTCGAATGCCGCGCAGTCATCGAGAACGACGGCAGGGCGTACCGTCCCACACGACCGGATCTTGCCGATGCTGACAATGCCGGAGCGGCCTGGTTACTCGGTGCAGGAGGAGGCAGCCGGATAGGCCGGGTAACGATCGATTCCGATACCGATTCCGACCCCGACCCCGAGGTGAGCTTGCTGGCAGAGGCTTCGGCGTTGACGGGAGAGGCTTCGGGAAAATTAGTCTGTCCTTACGCCCTTGTCCTTACGCCCTCCCGGGGCTCAGGATGAGCTCTTGCCGTTTCCTCAAGCATTGATCGTGCTCAAAACTGAGAAGCACTTTCACAAGATTGCTTTTCGCTTTCTCCGCGACCTCCGCGTCTCCGCGTGAGACCGCTTGTGCTCTGACCTCGATGACGGGACCTCCCCGCCGGTCGCTTCGCCCGGCGCTTGTGTTCGGCCAAGCCGCTCTTCTGACCCCTCAGCCCTCAGCCCTCAGCCCTGAGTCAAGGCGCACGCGCTACCATCACCCTTATCGCATCCACAGCGGTACTCCCCCTTGATTCCTGACGGTCTACGTTTTCTGGGTGCCGGCAGCGCGACCTCCGAGTTGCTGCCATCGGCGGCCGTGCTCGAGGCATCCGGCGCGGCTTGTCTGCTGATCGACTGTGGTCCCGGCATCCTGGCCGCCTTCAAGGCGCGCTACGGGTGCCTGCCGCCGGCAGTCTTCATTACCCACCTGCACATGGATCACGTCGCCGGGCTGGAATCGCTGTTCTATGCCGCGCGAACTCTGGCGGCAGCCGATCGACCGCGTTTGTTCGTGCCAGTCTCGCTGGTGGCGGCGCTGCATTCGCGTCTGGCCGAGTTTCCGAACCTGCTCGCCGAGGGCGGCGCCAATTTCTGGGACGTGCTGCAACTGGTGCCGGTGCGGGAGGACTTCTGGTGGCGTGGTTTGCGCTATGAGCTGTTTCCCGTGCGCCATCACGCCGCTCATGGCGCTTATGCGCTGGCCCTGCGTGGTCGGCTGGTCTATACCGGCGACACACGCCCTATTCCTGAGATGCTGGTGCGCTATGGCAGTGCCGGCGAGTGGATCTTCCACGACTGTGCACCGACCGCCAATCCCTCCCATACCGGACTTGAGGAACTGCAGCGGGAGTACACACCAGCTATGCTAGAGCGCATGGTGCTCTATCACTATCCCGATCTGGCCACCGCCGAGCGCTACCGCGAGGCGGGTTTCCGTGTGGCCGAAGCCGACCAGCTGTATCGGCTGGGAGCGACCCTTGGGGCTTGAGCCAGCACTGATGCCGATCCATCCGGCGATAGCTCTGGCCGATCGCCGTGGCCGGCTGCTGAGCGAGTTGCGGCTGTCGATCATCGACCGCTGCAATTACCGCTGCCCCTATTGCATGCCGGCCGACCAGGTCGATGACCTGCGCGATTTCCTGGCGCCGGCCGATCGCCTGGACGCGGCCGAGATCGAGACCCTGGTGCGTGCCTTCGTTGCCCTGGGCGTGCGCAAGCTGCGCCTGACC
>JBGTIE010000182.1:0-4955 GCA_041745855.1 Lysobacterales bacterium
ATTTTCGCACGTGCGGCAAGCCGACACGACCACGTTGACAGCGCGCCTTGACCCGCGCCGACGTTTCGGCAGCCGACCATGGTTCGCCCCTTCAGGGCTCTGGTTTCCGTGGTCCGGTATTCCTGGGGCGTTGCCCCAGGCTAACTTGTGCTGCCCTTTCAGGGCGGTAAAGCAACGACGTTCTCCCTGCGCCTTGGTCGGGCCCCGGGTGGCATCGCGTCACCGGCCAACGCTCTGGGCGAACGCATACGGCAGTCCAGAGATCTGAACCGCAAGTTGGAGCGAAAAATCTCTGGATCGCTGCGGTCGCAAGCTCCCTCGCGATGACGAGGGTTCATGGCCCGTGTGCATTTTCGGGCCGAAAAAGGGGTCTCGCAATGAACCAATGACGTAAGTTGTTGATTATGAACAGCTCGCTACGCTGTGCTTTTCGCCCCAACTCAGTGTGCCGCCGTTGCGACCGTATCGATAGCGCCGTAGAAGCAGAACTGGTTGCTGGCGGATTTCTTGGCTCTGAACATCGCCTGGTCTGCCGCTCGCAGCAGGCCGTCGGGGGTGGACGCGTGCTGGGGGAACAGGGCGGAGCCGATGCTGGCGGAGACGTGGACGGATTTGCCCGCGATCTGGAACGGAATCGCCATTGCACTGATGATCGATTGGGCCACGAGTTCGACGTCTCGACGCTGCTTGGCGCCGGAGAGGATGAGGGTGAATTCGTCGCCACCCAGGCGGGCCACGGTGTCGTCCTCACGGACGCATTCGGTGAGTCGCCTGGCCACCTCCACCAGTAAACGGTCGCCGGCTTCATGACCCATGGAATCGTTGATTTCCTTGAAGCCGTCCAGGTCCATGTACAGCACGGCCAGGGGGTTATGGCTGCGCCTCGCGTGTTTGGTTTCCTGACTCAGGCGATCCAGGAACAGCCGACGATTGGGCAGGCCGGTCAGCAGGTCATGATGTGCGCTGTGCGATGCCTCTTCCTCGGCGCGGGTGCGATCGGTGACGTCGCGGGAGATGCACACGGTGGCCTCGGTGCTGCCCTGCTCGTCCAGCACCGGTGCTAGCAGGTACTCAAAGCGTCCGTCCAGGCCGGAGGCGAAGGTGTGGGAGAGCTCGCCACGGTAAGTCGATTGCTCGGCCACAACCTGTTCTTGGTGCTTTTGGATCTCGGCCGCGAACGGAAGCCCGAGATCAGCGCTGGTCTTGCCAATGATCGCCTCCACCGGCAGTGCCAGCAGCTCCGAGGTTGCCTTGTTGGCGTAGATGTAGGTGCCTTCACGGTCCAGCACATAGATCGGATCGGGTGATGCCAGCAGCACCGCCTCGAACAGGCGGGTTTCCATCTCGTTGGCGGCCGTGTATTGCTCCAGGGACTCGGCAACGGCCTGGTCGATGGCCTCGTGGAAGCGGGTCAGGTCCTCCAGGTCCTGGCCGGCAATCTGCTCCCGGGATTGCGCCCAATGCAACACCACGCTCGCACGCAGGGCGCGGAATTCCGACACTGTATCGTTGACGTTGAAGCCACTGGTCTGCCGGTCACGGCCGTGCACCTTGGCCCAGGAATGATCGTCCTCGGCCGGGTCCTCGCCTTTGGATTTGGCGGACTGTTCGGCGTCACTCTGATGGCGCTCGATGTCCTCGGCCATCGACAGCAGCATCTCCCTGGCATGATCGCGCAGCTCGGTCTGGTCCATCTCGGCGGCGGACACCAGCGTTTCGGCAAAGGCATCCCAGTCCAGCAGAATGGTTTCGGTCTTGGTCCGAATGAAATCAGGCAGTCGCATCTTCTGCTCCTCTTCAATGCATGCTGCCTGGCCCAGGTGGCCGGCAATGCGTTCTTCGGCATGGTCGCGCCAGGACGGCGGAGGCGTCGGTGCGCTGGGGGACGCAAGTTCGCTGATTCAGGATCCCGGCTGGGCCTGATCGAGGCGAACGCTATGAGAGCCACGCTATTGAACGTCGCAGAGCGCGCGCTAACAAAAAACGCCCGGCGGTTTCCCGCCGGGCGTTGGGTGTTGCGGATGTTGTTACTACGGCCGCGCTGTCAGCGCCGGATCACCGCCACCCCCAGGCCGCCGAGCAGCAGGACCAGCAACAGCAGAGCCAGCCGATCAAGCGCCGGGACCGGGATCGCGCCGGTGCCGACGACCAGGTCTGCGCTGTTGTTGCTCAGGTCTGGATCAAAGGTCACCGACGTCACATTGGCAGTGGCCTCGATATCACCCGCCAGCACCACGATGACCGTGATGTTGCAGCTTGTGGAAGCGCCACTGGCCAGGGTGGGCACCGTCCAGCTCAACGTGGTGCCGGTCAGGACCGCGCCGCAGGTGCTGGATACGAAGCTCACCTTGCCCGGTAACTCCAACGTGAAGTCCAGACCGAAAGCAACGCCCGGGCCGTTGTTGGTGCCTGTCACGGTGTAGACGAAGCTTCCACCGACAGTCGCGTTGCCGATCACGTTGGACGTCAGCGCGATCGCCACATCGGTGACTTCGGCGCCGATCAGGGTCGAGGTCGAGGAGTTGTTGGCACCGTCCGGATCGGCGGTGGCGCTGACGAGCGAGGCGGTGTTGACGATTGGTCCGAGCTCCGCGACGACCACGTTCAGGGTGCAGACCAGGCTCGCACCCGGGGCCATCGTGCCGATGGTCCAGGTCAGGGTGGGGTCGACATAGACCGCGCCGCAGTCGTTCGAGACCAGATCCACGGTCGCCGGCAGCACGTCGGTCACGACCACCGCGGTGGCGGTGGAGGGACCTGCGTTGTCGACCGTCAGCGTGTAGCTGAAGGTCGAGCCCAGCAGCACCGGCGTGGGCACACCGACCGCCTCCTTGCTGATCGACAGATCCGCCGACGCATTCAGCGTGTCGGTGTCGGTCGCGCTGTTGTTGGCCGGGTCAGGATCTGTCACACCGCCAGCTGGCGTCACCGTGGCCGTATTGACCAGAGTGCCTGTCGCCGCCGGGTCGATCGCGCAGGTGGCAGTAAAGGTCACGTTGCCACCGGCAGGTACATCGACCACCTCATTGATATTGCCCGCCCCAGCGGCCGCGCAGATGCCGCCGCCGGCTCCCACGCAGGTCCAGTTCACGCTGGTGCAGATCGCGGGGAATGTGTCCGCCACGGTGCTGCCGGGCGCATCCGAGCTGCCGGGATTGCTGACGACGATCGTGTAGACCGAGTCCGTTCCGGGAACCGAATTGGTGACGCCGTTGGTCTTGCTGATCGACAGATCGGCGTTCGGCGTCAGCGTGTCCGTGTCGGTGGCACTGTTGTTGTCCGGCACAGGATCGTTCACGCCTCCGGCCGCGGTCACCGTCGACGTGTTGACCAGATTGCCGGTTGCGGCCGAATCGATCGGGCAGGTGGCGCTGAAGCTCACGCTGCCGCCCACCGGCAGGTTCACCAAGGCGTTGATGTTGCCGGCGCCATTGGCCCTGCAGGTACCGCCAGCGGCACCTGCGCAAGTCCAGGTCACGCCGACGCAGGCGGCTGGGAAGGTGTCAGCCACGGTGCTGCCGGGCGCGTTCGAGGGGCCGACATTGCTGGCCACGATCGTATAGACCGTGTTGGTGCCGGGGATCGACGAGGCCACGCCATTGGTTTTTGTGATCGACAGATTGGCCGTCGGGGTCAACGTGTCGGTGTCAGTGGCGCTGTTGTTGGCTGCGGCAGGATCGGTCACGCCACCAGCCGCGGTTACCGTGGCCGTGTTCACCAGATTGCCGGTTGCGGCCGCACTGATGGCGCAGGTTGCCGTGTAGGTCACGCTGCCGCCTACGGGGAGGTTGACCAGATTGTTGATGTTGCCCGCCCCTGCTGCGGCACAGGTACCGCCGCCGGCACCTAAGCAGGTCCAGTTCACACTGGTGCAGGCAGCCGGGAAGGTGTCAGTCACGGTGCTGCCGGGCGCATTCGACGGACCCGCGTTGCTGGCCACGATCGTATAGACCGTGTTGGTGCCCGGGGTCGAACTGGCCACGCCGTTGGTCTTCGTAATCGACAGATCGGCCACCGCCACGATAGTCGTGGTGGCTGAGTCGGAGTGCACGGCAGGGTCGAACACGGGGATGTTGCTGGCGGTGACGCTGGCCGTGTTGGTGACATTGCCGATCACGCTGGCAGCGATATTGAAGGTGACGTCGAACTGCACGCTGGCGCCGTTGGCGATCGTGCCGATGGCGCAGGGGAAGCCACCTGCACAAGGCGCGGTCGCGCTGTTGAAGCTGAGTCCGGCCGGCGGGGTGTCGTCGACCACCACGGCGAGCGCATCCCACGGTCCGCCGTTGCTGACCTCGATGGTATACGTGACAGTCTGGCCGGCAACTGCCGTCGGCGGGCCGACCTTGGTGAGGGTTACCAGCGGGGCGCCCTGCACGGTCACCGGCACGCTGGACTCGTTGTCGGTGAGGAAGGGGTCGGTTTCCGCCAGGCTGACCACCGCGGTATTGGTGATGGTGTCGGTCAGGCCAGGTCCGGGGTCCAGCGTCACGGTGGCGGTCAGCATGTAGCTGGTGCTTGCACCGGGGGCCAGATCGGCCAATTGGCAGGTCGTCGTGCCGTTCGGGTCATTGCTGCAGCCGCTGGTCGAGACCGCGCTCATCCCGGCCGGGACCGCATCGGTCACCGTGATGCCGGTGGCCGGGGTGAAGCCGATGTTCTCGACCAGCAGCGTGTAGACCACGGTGTCGCCGACGAAGACCAGGTCATTGTCGACCGTCTTGGTCAGGCGCAGTTCGGCCACCGTATCACCGCAAACGGTGACGTTGGCACCGCCGGGGTTGGGTGGTGTGGTGGTGCTGCTGTCGACGCTGCCGGCTCCGCCGGCTGCGCCATTACTGGCGAAGCTGCTGGAGGACCCGCCGCCGCCGCCGACCAGCGAGGTGATGGTGCTGCCAGGGTCGAGCGCACCGGTGAACTTGATCCGCCCACCGGCGCCGCCACCGCTGCCGCCG
>JBGTIE010000183.1:0-2791 GCA_041745855.1 Lysobacterales bacterium
ATTTTCGCACGTGCGGCAAGCCGACACGACCACGTTGACAGCGCGCCTTGACCCGCGCCGACGTTTCGGCAGCCGACCATGGTTCGCCCCTTCAGGGCTCTGGTTTCCGTGGTCCGGTATTCCTGGGGCGTTGCCCCAGGCGAACTTATGCTGCCCCGTTGGGGCGAAAAGCACAGCGTGGCGAGTAATGCAGAATCAATAACGTATCTCATGGGTTCATGGAGAGAGGCATGCGCGGCGCGCGCGTGGAGCTTGCGGGAGACTGCAGCGCATGCCGTGGCAATCCAGAGATCTGAACAACACCAGGAGCGAAAATCTCTGGATCGCTGCGGTCGCAAGCTCCCTCGCGATGACGAGAGTTCATGGCCCGTGTGCGTTTTCGGGCCGGAAAAGGGGTCTCGCAATACGATGGGGTGGCAGCCATTGGACCGGCTTCTCGTGTCACTCGCTATGTCCCGCTACCGCGGCATGACGCGATTTGCCCCCCCGCGCGGCTCTCGAACACGCGGCCGCCGGCGCGATTCGCATTGGCGCGAAGATCGCAGCTCCACGCGCGCCGGAACCGCGCTACAGCTAGCGCTCCAGATGAAAGCGCTGCTTCAGGTGATCCTGAAACTCGTTGACCACGCGCAGTGCGTCGCGCAGCAGTTCGCGATCCAGACGCCGAAGTTGCTCGACGTGAATGCGGTTGTCCGGGACCCTGGCTGATTCTGGCCTTGAATCGGTTGCCGAGCCCAGCTGTGCTGCCAGACGCAAGCGCAGACAGACGGCCAGGGCTTGCTGCAGATCCCTGCCAAAGACTTCGGAAAGCTGGCCCATCCGAATCAAGGCCTCGGCCCGGCGAAAGCTGTTGCGTTCGGTGACGCCGTTGGCCAGCGCGAGTGAGCGCAGGCCGTGGACGATGGGAAATATCGCGCCCTTCTTCAGATCCGTGCCGGACTCACCACCCTTGATCCGTCCAAACCAGCTCAGCGGCGTGTGGAAGCGCACGGCCGGATCGGCAAAGCTGCGCAGGGCAATTTCCTGACCCAAGCCGCGAAGGATGTGTTCATTGAGCGGCCCGACCAGCCCGGCATCACCGGCTACTGCTCTGGCATCGACCAGGATGGCCAGATTGAGCATCGCCTCCGGCGTCGGCGTGGCCAGCCAGCAAGTGATCCGCTCTGACCAGCCTTGCGCAGTTCCGCGCCAGGCCCCGTTCTTGACCATGACTCCTCCGGGGCACGGCGGCCAGCCGCAGGCCTCGATGGCGGCAGACAGTTGCTGCGCCGTGCGCTCTACCGCGGATTCACTCAGTCCTTCGGCGAGCACCAGCGCGTTGTCCTGATCAGTGCGCAGGAACTGCTCGCCACGGCCCTCACTTCCCAGCACCAGCAGGCACATGCGCTGTTGCAATTCTTCCGGCACGGCAAGCTCGTATAAGCGGCGCAAAATGCGGCCGTTCAGCGCGGTCACCAGTTCGGCCAGAAAGCGCATCTTGGCACCCTGGTTGAACAGCGACTCGATCAGGTCCGGCAGACGACGCGCAGCGTCGGCCACTTGCGCAACGCTCACCGCGTGGTTGATCTCCAGCACGATCAGGTGCGAGGAAGATGAATAGTTTGCCAGTACCTCGGCCATGCCGAGCGTACCGATCAGTTGATCGCCTTGCCGAACCACCACGCGCTCGACATGGCGCTCGGTCATCAACACCAACGCCTGGAACAGCGGAGCCTGCGCGTCAACGGTGATCAGCGGCCGGTTGGCGAGCAGCCCGACCGGAGCGTCCGGCCGCTGGAAGCGTAGCGCCAGCGCCTCCAGCAGATCGGTCCGCGTGACGATACCCGGCCCCAGGTCCGGATCATCGACAACCAGACTGTCGACCCCGCGTTCGCGCAGCTTGCGCGTCGCGTCAGCGATACTGCAGGCTGGGTCGACCCGAACCAGTGGCGCCGGATGTGCCTGAGCAACAGGACTCAGCAGCGCCCGCCCGGTCTCTGCCACGCTCGCCGAACGTTGCCGCTTGATCGCCATACCTTCGCGAAACCATGCGCCAAAGCGCGGTTGCTGCTCGACCAGTTGGCGAAACAGCGCGGCCGGAATCCGGTAGCAGGAAGAGTCTTCCGCCGCGCGATAGGCGTGTCGCGCTCGTCCAGACAACACCGCATGCGAACCGAACAGGTCGCCCGGACCCAGATCGGCAAAGGCGCGCTCGCCGCCGTGTGCTCGCGTGTCGAAAGCCTGTACCAGGCCGCTGGCAATGACGAAGGCGTACTCCGCAGCCGCCTCGGCGGCCAGGATCTCGCCGCCGGCGGCAAAGGCGAAAAGATCGACCGAGTTTTGCAACAGGTCGCGGCTGCAGGGATCGAGGAGGTCGAAGGGGGGCTGGGTGGTGTCGAATTGTTGGGGCATGGTGGGCGTCGTGTTCTGGGCGATTGGACTTCGAAGTGCCGTTTTACGTTTTACGTTCAAGAGCAAGAAGAAGAACAAGAGCAAACGCATCACCAGCACACTCTGCGTGCAGTTCGCTCCGGGTGGGATTCACTCTGATGCAGAGGCCGCTCGTCGGCGCGGAGTTCTCTACCCTCGAGCTCAGCTCGGGGTCGGGGTCGGGGTCGGAATCGGTATCGATCTTTGTCGGGCGTATGCGGCTGACTCCCCGTGATTCGTTCAGCGATACTGCCGTTCTCGATGTTCCCCGCTCCACCCAAGTCGTCGGCGGGGCCAAGCCTCATGCCGTCTTCCTCGATTCCGATTCCGATTCCGATTCCGCCCCCGACTCCGACTCCCGGTTCACATCGCTGCATCACTT
>JBGTIE010000184.1:0-4000 GCA_041745855.1 Lysobacterales bacterium
GACAGCCTGTTCCGAGCTTCCGCCGAGGCCATGAAGGCACTCGTCGCCGACCCCAGGCACCTGGGCGCCGAGCACCCGGGATTCTTCGGGGTGCTCCACACCTGGGGCCGCCAACTGCAGTACCACCCGCACATCCACTACGTCGTGCCGGCTGGCGCGCTGCGCCAGGATGGACGATGGCAGCGCAGCCAGAACGCCTTCTTCCTGCCGGTGCGGGCGTTGTCGCGCCTGGTGCGCGGCAAGTTTCGCGCGCTGCTGCAGCACGCCGAGTTGCTCGGGAATGTTCCGGCCGAAGTCTGGCGGCAGGAATGGAACGTCCACTGCCAGGCCGTCCCGACCGCAGAGGCGACCCTGCGCTATCTGGCACCGTATGTCTTCAAGGTCGCCATCTCCGACCAGCGCGTACTCAAGCTCGACGGCGATCAGGTCCACATCCGCTGGTACAAGGTGGGCTCCACTCGGCCCCGCGTGCTGGTCCTGCACGCCCACGAGTTCATCCGCCGCTTCCTTCAGCATGTGCTGCCGAAGGGATTCATGAAGGTGCGCTACTACGGCTTTCTGGCACCGAGCAGCAAGATCACACTCGATCAAGTCGAGTTGGCCATCCATCTGGCGCACGCCTTCGAACTGCCCGCCAAGCCGCAACCCCAACCTGCTCGACCGCTGCCCGTATGCCGACAGTGCGGCGGCAAGCTGCACTTTTACGCGCGCTCCCGGCCCCGCTGGACACATCCAGTCACCGCGACTGGACCGCCGCGATCCTGAGCAGAGCGACGACCCACACCGACTGAAGCGGGACCGACCTGCGCGAACATCGCGCAGCGGATCCGCTCGGGCCCAAGGCCGAAAATCACCCGAAAAGCGACACAGTCAACCATCAGAATCCAGCCCGCAGAGCCACCTGAACGGCACGAACTGGTGCGCTCAATGACGATCAGGCCGCCAACCGCTGCACCAGTCCACCGCTGACCCTCTGACCCCAAAAGCATTCCCCAAAGAAAAAGCCCGGGCCGCTTCGAGGCAGCTCACCGGGCTTCATGAACATTGGATTGAAGCGACCCGTGGGGTCGCATCAATCCTAGGGGTTATGTGAATGCAATGGCCCCCGGAGCACTTTCACAGCGGCCTTGCCTCGCAGATTAGTGGATACCCTCTCTTCCTCGACTCCAGCTCGATTTGGCAGATGAGCCGCGCCGCTTGCCCCCGCTCTAGAACCGCTACTTCAGCCTCTCCCTTGGTGTGAATAGCGAGCATTTTTTCCATCGCAGGCTGACGCTCTTGGCCAAGATAGCAAGTCAAGATCTTGACTACAAAATCCATGGGGGTCTTATCGTCGTTGAGCAACACCAGCTGCACAGGGTTGTTCCTGGGATTCAATTCCAACTCAAACTCGACTGGTCCCAAGGGGTCGCGATCACGAAACAGATTTTTCCAGAGCGCCCTCAGTCCCATCTTGCGGTTCTCACATAACGTTTAGGTAACGCGCTGCCGCGCGGGAATATCTGGATCATCGCAAGAAACTCCCCGGCAGTCGCGTTGACCTTTTGGTTAAGCGGCAATTTCGACGTACTCGACGCGGCTACTCGGTGGCGGCACAAGCTCACCATCCTCTCGAAGCCCCTCAAGATGAAAGACGATCGCTTCGCGAATGAGTTCCTCGACTTCGACCATGGTGCCGCCCGCTGCAACACAGCCTGGCAAGTCGGGCACATACGCCGAAAACCCGCCTTCAGACTGCTCGATGACGATGGCATAGCGCATGGAAATCACTCCTTGAGACCTGCTTGTTTGAGGATACTGTTCAACGTTCCCGGCGCCAAATCGTCGCTCGGCTTACCCGCGACAGTGACGCGACCGGGCTTGGCAGGATGCTTGTACTGGCGATGGCTACCCCTAGTAGCAACGAGAAACCATCCGTCTTCGTGCAGGACCCGCAAGATCTCGCTGATTTTCATCCTGCCGGTCCTCCGCTGCTTCCAGATTGCCGCTTAACAATTAAGCGTTTGTACGCCGTGCGAAGCATGGCGGATAAACGCGTGTTGGACTAAGCCGCTCACGAAGGTCTCTCCTATCTAAGGGATTTTGCTTTGTCGAAGCAGCGGAGCCGTGGGCTCGGTGGATGCGTGCAAGGCCGTGTGGCGCGGCTCGTTGGTGTGATGTGCTGCCGATTTCATGCTTGCACGAGCCCCCGGACGGGTCAGTGGACCGCAGTATAGCGCCGGATTTCCGGGTTGCGGGCATGCGCGGTCGCCGCTGGCTCCGGAGCCAGCGGACCGCAGGACGCTTGTCACCAATTGTGTCGCGCGCGGTGTGTCGTCATCCTCCGTCGAGTCGAGAAGCGGCAGGGATCCGCAGCAGATGCAGCACCCCGCGGCGGCATTGTGGACAAACCGGGGTCCACGCCGTCGGTGTCCACGACTTCGTCAGGGTGGATGCCTTGGCCTTGGCTCGGTCCGCTTCTTGCTCGGTCTGGCGCTGGAGCGCTTCGCGGATCTGCGTCAGCCGTTGGCGACAGCAGCGGTTGGCAAGAAAGCCGTAGTGCCGGATGCGCATCAAGCCCTTGGGCAGCACGTGGGTCAGGAATCGGCGCAGCAGTTCGGCGCCATCAAGCCACATCGATTTGTCCTTGCCGTCTCGATAGTCGTGATATCTCAGACCCACTTTGTCGTCCCGAATGCCGATCAGTCGGCGATCGCTCAGCGCGGTGCGGTGGCTGTAGCGGGACAGGTAGGCGACCACCGTGTCCGGCCGGCCCAGACAGGGCTTGGCGTAGACCACCCACTCCGTGGCCATCAGTTGATCCAGCATCTGGTCGATCGCAGTGTCGTTCAGCCCGATCAACTGACCATTGCTGGCGCGGCGGCGAAGTCCCGCAACGAAGTTGCCGCGCAGGTGGCGGCTGAGCGCCTTGACCGGGAACAGGTACTGGCCCTTCGCCGCGCGCCAATGGCCGGCTTCGGCCACACCCCACCGGGGATCAGGCCGTGCAGATGGACGTGCTGGGTGAGGGTCTGACCCCAGGTGTGCAACACCAGCGTGGCGCCGAGTTGGCCGCCGTGGCGCCTGGGATTGGCGGCGAACGCCGACAACGTCGCCCAGACGCTTTCGAACAGTTGCGCATAGATCGCCTGAGGGTGGCTGCGCACCCAGCCGTTGATTTGATGCGGCAGGGTGAACACCAGATGGTAGTAAGTCACTGGCAGCAGCCGTTCGGTTTGGCGCTCCGCCCAATGCGCGCAGTTGCGTCCTTGGCATTTCGGGCAATGCCGATCCCGGCACGCCAGATAGCGCGGCGTGCTGTAGTCGCATTGATCGCAGCGTTGCAGCAGGGCGCCCATCGCCTCGGTCCGACAGTCGCGGATGTGCGCGCACACTTGCCACTGGCGCGGTGACAGTTGCTGTGCCGCCGTCAGTTCCGGCAGAAAACGCTCCACGACTGTCTGTAGATCGGTGCCCGCACTCATCGTGGCAGCACCAAGTTGGCAATCAGATCACTGTGGCCTGACCGCCCCTGGCGATAGTCCGGCACCCAGTGCACATAGCGCATGGTCGTGCGCAAGTCGCTGTGCCCCAACTGCCGCTGCAAGACGTGCACCGGCATGCCACCCTCAAGCTGGTGTGTGGCATAGGCATGGCGTAATCCATGGATCCCACCGACCTTCTCCACACCGCTTCGTCCAACCGCTCGTCGATAGACTTTCTGCGCCGTATCGATCGAGAGGTGGACATCCGGTTCACGACTGGGAAACAACCACGGCGCCGGCCGATACCGTTGCCAGTACTGGCGGGAAATCATCACCAGCCGATCTTTGCCGCCTTTGCCTTGCTCGACCCGCAGCAGATGACGCTCGCCGTCGATCTGGCGCACCTTGATCGACACCAGCTCACTGACCCGCAAGCCACAGCCGTAGCACAGGGTCAGCAGCATCCGATGCTTGCCATTGGTCGGCGCCTCCAACAGCGCCGCCACCTCCGCACAGGTCAGCAGTTCCGGAATCCG
>JBGTIE010000185.1:0-2688 GCA_041745855.1 Lysobacterales bacterium
CGGTGCGGACCAGGACGCGTGTCTGAGCAGCGCCGAGGCAAAGCTGCAGGCCGATCTGGCCGACATTACCGCCAAGCGCGATGCCGTGCTGGTCAGTGCTGACCATCGCGACTAGGTTCACGCAAGTGGGCTGGCGAATGAACCAGCGACTGCGTTGAAACGAAACGGGCCGAAAGGCCCGTTTTTTTGTAGGCTCAGCTCAAGCAAAAGCAAAAGCATGCTCACGCCTCCCCGCGGTCTACTGCACCACGACAGCCTCGGTTGCGACGAACGGCCGTACCCCGATCGCCTGGTGCAACTCGGCGGGGCGATAGTAGCGATCGCCGCGCAGGGTCAGGGTGACCCGCCGCAGCGCCGCCAGATCGGCCAGCGGGTCGCCGTCGAGCAGGATCATCTCGGCGCGGTAGCCCGGCGCGATGCGGCCCATTTCGGCCTCTGCTCCGACCACCTTCGCCGCGCCGATCGTTGCCAGGCGCAGCACCTCGGCGGCCGGAATGCCGGCCTGGCCATACAGCTCCAGTTCGCGTTGCAGCGTAAAGCCGGCCAGCGCATCGGTACCGGCCACCAGCGGCACACCGGCGTCGTGCAACAGCTTGATCATTGCCAGCAGCGCATCGGCCGATGCCGCATAGCGCTCGACCTGGTCGTCCGGGATATCGATCGATCCCGACAGCAGACTGCGCCGTATCGTCGGCGGCAGGTGGTCGGCAATCATCGCGTAATTCGGGTCGATGCTGCCGGAACGGTGGCGGAACATGCTGTCGAAGATCGTCACGGTGGGATCGACCACGGTGCCGCGTTCGCGCAGCAGGGCGATGAATTCGCGCACCGCGGTCGATTCCAGGTCGAGTGAGCCTGCTTCCTCGGCGACCAGCGTGAAGCGCACTGGTGTCCGGGTGTCGTGCTCGGGTTTGGCGAGGAAGTTCAGGAACACCATGTTGATATGCTGGATCTCGTCGAAGCCATCAACCACCGCCCGCTCGGCGGTCATGCCCGATGGGATATGCCCGGACAGCGTCATGCCGTGGCCGTGGATCGCCTCAGCCAGCGGCTGGACCCAGTCCGGCGTGATCGAGGAATAGATCTTTATGTGTGGATAGCCGCGCTCGGCGTACCAGCCGGCCATCTCGATCGCCTCGTCCAGATTCTCGGCCAGCCGCCCGGTCGGCGCGGCGAAGGGACTGCGCTGGTCGATGAAGCCGGAGACATGGACATCGGTACCGATCACCTCGCCCGCGGCCATCTGCGCCCTGACCGCCATCAGCCGATCATGGTCGTTGGCCAGATCGCGCACGGCAACGACGCCGGCTGCGACATTGCGCAGGCCGTCGCTGATCGAGACATGGGCGTGCATGTCCCACAAGCCGGGCATCAGCACGCGGTTGGCGCCATCGATGGTCTGGATTCCGTCGCAGGCGATCGCATCGACACTGCCGACCGCGCTGATCCGGCCCGCGCTGACGCGCACCGCAATCGCCTCGCGCAATAGACCTGCATCGATGTCCAGCAGCCGGACCGGGCCTATGCACCAATCTGGTCCCAGCCGGTGGGTCAGGCGCTGTGCCAACTGGCGGTGATGTGCCTCGGAGATTTCAGTCTGGCGCGCCTGCAGCGCCGGTAGCACCTCTCCCCAGCCCTCCGGCGTCATGCCCATCCAGCCGTAGGCCAGCGCGAACAGCTCACGCTCCTCGTCCAGCCAGACGTAGCTGGGTGAAAATCCCAGCCCGGATATGGCATACAAGGTGACCTCGCGGGACTGATCGGCATGCGTGACCGACTGCGTATGCAACGCCTCGATCCGCGCCTCACCGCTGGGCAGCAACGGCAGTCTCTGATCGGCGCTGGCCAGCAGCGCGCGGGCGAGGATCGCGCTCTGCTCCGGGGTGCCGTCACTGGCCACATAGAAGGCTCCGTCGGCATCGCTGCTCTCGCCGGTTTCGGCGGTGCTGCGCCAGCTCGCGCTGCCGTCGGCGTCGCGTTGGAAGTGCTCGTCCAGCGGCGAACCCATGTAGGCCTTGCCGCTGAGCTGCAGGCTGACGATCAACCCGTCGGCATCGAGCGTGATGCGTTCTTCCTGTTTTGGGCCACGACCGCGATCATTGAACTCAAAGCTGGAGTCGCGACGGCCATCGGGATGGATACGCACCACCAGCCCACCCGAGCGCTCGCCCTGGGTCAGCCAATCCATCCGCCGCTCCGTGACACCGGTTTCGGCGGCCAACGGCAGGCACAGCATCCCGAGCAGCGCGGCGCTGCAGCAACGAAAATAGGTCATGGCGAGTTGTTCCTGGTTCGCGATCGAGCGGGGATTCTGACAGCACTTTGCAGCTACTCACAAAAAGCGAAAAGAGCAGGTAACCACAAAGGACACGAAGGACACGAAGGAAAGCTCTTAGCATGGACTCTTCGCTGGGCATTGCCGCAATTCCTGAGAACGCCGAGTTATGCCAGGCAACGACCAGACCTCCTGCTCTGCTCTCCTTTGTGTCCTTTGTGTCCTTTGTGGTCAATCAGCTCTGCCGCTCTTGAGCCCTTCACACCTGCGGTCTCCTCCCAAACGCGAAAGGGGCCCGCAGGCCCCTTCCATCGTGAATCCTTCGAGGCCCAGGCTCAGACCACGTACACGAACACGAACAGTCCCAGCCAGACCACGTCGACGAAGTGCCAGTACCAAGCCACTGCTTCAAA
>JBGTIE010000186.1:0-1527 GCA_041745855.1 Lysobacterales bacterium
GCGTGGAGGTTAGCGCGCAGCCATCGCGTTTTGACTCGCCGTGAGTCGGTTCTTGACCTTGCTGGGCCCTGGGCCCTGAGCCCTGGGCCCTAGACCCTCCGAAACATCAGTTTGACTCGCACCCATTGCACCCCGTCGATCGGGTGCGAGTCGAACTGATGTGGTCGGGCGCTCTTGCCCACTGTTGGAGCCAGCCGGCTGGCGAATCGCGGGCCGCAGGCCCGCCGACGGCGCAGCCGGCGAGATGTTTCCCTCCGCCCAGCGGGCAATTGGCGAGGACAGAGAGCGGTCGAAGAGCAAAAGCGAAAAAACAACCGCGCAAAAGCAAGAGCTTCGCCAGCAGGCTGGCTCCTACGGGAGCAAGAGCAAATGCAAGAGCAAGGGCAAGAGCCCCACCACATCAGTTTGACTCGCACCCCTGAAGCTGGGTGCGATTCAAACTGATGCAGTGATGTGAAGTCGGGGTCGGGGTCGGAATCGGTATCGGAATCGAAAGGCAACGACCTGGGTTTTGGCCGCGATCGACTCGCCGTGCACCGGGCAGCCAGCGAGGACGTCGGCAGGGAGTACAGCCATGCTCGACCGGATCGTGCCGCTCCTGAAGAGGGTGGTGCGGCGTGGCCGCACGGTTGGCGAGTAGGAGGACGACTACGCCGAAACGAATCGATTCCGATACCGATTCCGACCCCGACCCCGACTCCGACTCCGACTCCGACTCCGACGAGAGCTTGCTGCCAAAGAGCTACCGAACCATCAGTCGCACCCGACACCAATCTCACGAACCAGTCTCACCGCCGCCGACGATATTCGTGTGAACCACCCGCCGCCACGGCCACCCCAGCAGCGCCCCTGTCGCGTGCTCGGGTGGATACTGCTCAGGCACATAAACGCCGACCTCGTCGACCCGTTGCCCATAGCGAAAACTGCCGAAGAGCTGATCCCACAGCGGCACGCTGGTGCCGTAGTTGCCGGCTTGGGCCGGGTCGTTGCTGTGGTGCAATCGGTGCAGCTCGGCGCTGCCGATCAGGTAGTTGAGCCAGCCGATACGGCCGTCGATGTTGGCGTGGGTGACCAGCGCCTGGGTCAGCTGGAACATCGCCACCGCGGTAATCGCGGCTGCGTCCAGGCCCAGCAGCAGCAAGGGCGCCAGCCGCAGCAGCCTGTCGTAGGCGGCATTGAGCGGGTGCGCGGTGAGGCTGTTGGCCAGATTGAGCTTGCTCGGTCGGTGGTGCAGCAAGTGGACCCGCCAGAGCCAGCCGTCGCCGTGACTGAGGCGGTGGATCGCATAGCTGCCCAGCTCGGCCAGATAGATCCCGCCGAGGATCTGCACGGGCAGAGGCAGCGCCGATTGCGAACTGGTCAGTGCAACCGCTACGGCCGTGATCGCGATGCCGACTACGGCGTCGGTGAGCAGGTTGAGACTCCAGATTCTGCCGTCGCGGCGCAAATCATTCCGATCGGGGCGCCACGCCAGGCGATATCCCTGACGCCATTCGGCGGCTGCGAGCACGATCAGGTTCAGGACCA
>JBGTIE010000187.1:0-4683 GCA_041745855.1 Lysobacterales bacterium
GCGCCGGCGCCGAGCCATCCTGCCAGAGCTCCAGCGTGGTGCGGCGATCATTGCCCCGCTGGTCCTCATCGGGCTCGATCGCGCGCGGCACCGACAGCGTCGCGTCGGCATAACTGACCCGCATCACCCGACGCTGCTCAACCTCCAGACTGGTCCGCTCGCCGGCGGCCAGCGTGAAGCGTAGTGGCTCGTCCGGGCCGGTGGGCACCAGTTCGCCGGCGTCCGAGGCCAGCCACTCGAGCCGGCCATCGCGCTCACGCACCAGGATCAGCTCGGAAAATCGGTTCGCCTCGCCGTCATATGCACCCAGATACACCACCCCCCCACCACCGGGCAAATCAACGAAACGACCCGCCTCCAGCCCCGCTACCGGCGTGCGGCGCTGCACCTCACTGATCTGGCGCTGAGCCTCGATCGAAGCGGCCGGGACCAGGTACAGGCCCAGCAGCAGCAGGGCGATGGCTATGACGAATGCGAACTTCAACACCACCCGCAGTTGCCGCCGGGCACCGTAACCGGCTGCAGCCAGTACCGCCATCTCGCTGTCGCGGTAGAGCCGACCGAAAGCCAGCATCACCGCCACGAAAGCCGCCAGTGGCAACAGCATGCTCAGGGCCAGTGGCACCCGCAGCAGCAGTTGATTGAGCACCAGTTCGGCCGGAATCCGGCCCCGCGATACCTTGTTCAGGACGTCCGTCAGCAGACCACCGAAGGTGACCAGCACGAGCAGGATCGACACGCCCCCGAAGGCGCTCCAGATCTCGCTGCTGAGGTAACGGTCGGCGATGCGCGCGCGCATGAAGGGAGTCGGACTCGGGCGGGTGGGAGGGCCGCGTAGGTTACACTGAGTAGTCTGGACGAGCCGCGCGATCAGGGCAGTTCGACCGCCATTCAATCAACCGGGAGGCAGTAATGGAGTTTGAGCTGACGCAAGATCACCCGCAACAGGTGGACGCCGCCATTGTGGTCGTGGGCGTTTACGACGGGCGGATCCTGAGCAGCGCCGGTGCCGCGGTCGATGAAGCCTGCACGGGCCGTCTGAAGGCCCTGCTCGAAAGCGGCGACGTGCCCTCGCGGCTGGCCTCGGTGACGGTGCTGCATGGCCTGGCCGGCCTCACCGCGCCGCGCTTGATGGTGGTCGGCCTGGGCGAACAGGAAAAGCTCGACGACGGGCGCTATCTGCGTGCTCTGCGCGAGTGCGCCAAGCAGTTGCGCACCCTGCCGGCGGCGAGCGCGGCGGTCTATCTGAGTCAGGTCGATGTGCCCGGCCGGGATGCCAACTGGTGCGCCCAGCAGTGCCTGCTGGCGGTTGCCTATGGCTGCTACCGCTACGACCGGACCTACAAGACGCGGCCGGAAGGCGCCAAGCTCAAGCGGGTGATGGTGCCGGCCGGGTCGGTCGACAGCGGACTGCCGGCGCGCTGCGAGGCGATCGCCGCAGGCGTACACCTGTGCCGCGAATTGGGCAACCTGCCACCGAACATCTGCAATCCGGCCTATCTGGCCGAAGAAGCCGGCCACATGGCCGACCGCCATGCCATGCTTGACTGTGAAGTGCTGGACCGGACCCAGATGCAGTCGCTCGGCATGGGCGCCCTGCTTGCGGTCGCGCAGGGCAGTGCCAATGCGCCCAAGCTGATCATTCTGCGCCACCACGGCACAGCCAAGGACAAGAAACCCTATGTGCTGGTCGGCAAGGGCATCACCTTCGACACCGGCGGCCTGTCGCTCAAGCCCGGCGCCGGGATGGAAGAAATGAAGTTCGACATGTGCGGAGCGGCGAGCGTGCTGGGAGTGATGGAGGCGGTCAGTCGGATGAAGCTGCCGATCAACCTCATTGGTGTGGTCGCGGCGGTCGAGAACATGCCGGACGGCAAGGCCTATCGCCCCTCCGACGTGATCACGACGATGTCGGGGTTGACCGTCGAGGTGCTCAACACGGACGCCGAGGGTCGCCTGATCCTGTGTGATGCATTGACCTATGCACGCCGCTTCGAGCCGGTCGCGATGGTCGATATCGCCACCCTGACCGGCGCCTGTGTGACCGCTCTGGGCGCCCACGCCACCGGTCTGATGAGCCGTGACGAGGAGCTGAGCGGCGAGTTGCTCGCCGCCGGTCAGAACAGTTTCGACCGGGCCTGGCGGCTGCCTTTGTGGGAGGACTACCAGTCACAGCTCGAGAGCGGCTTCGCTGACCTGGCCAACATCGGTGGCAAATGGGCCGGCGCGATCACCGCCGGCTGCTTCCTGGCGCGCTTCACCGAGGGCCTGCGCTGGGCCCATCTGGACATCGCCGGTAGCGCCTGGGACAGCGGCCGCAAGGGCAATGCGACCGGTCGTCCGGTCGGTCTGCTGGTGGAATGGCTGAGTCAGCAGTCCTGACCCGGTAGTCCAGACGCGATGACCGATGCAGGTTGATTTCTACAAGGCGAAGCGGCGTTTCGTCAGCGATCCGCCGTCGCTGCTGTGTGCGTTGGCGAGTCAGTGCGTGGACGGCGGTCAGACCATCGCCTGGCTGGTCGATGACATGGCCGCGGCGACCGGACTGGACGAGCGGCTCTGGCAGATCCCGCCGGACAGCTTCCTGCCACACCATATCGCCGGCACCGACGGCGATGGCGACGAAGATCTGCGTTGCCCGTTGCTGATCGTTGTCAACGCGCCGCCGCCGGCCGCCCGGCCGGTCGTCATCAACCAGCGCCAGCAGGCCGTCAAGGCCCGCGTGGAAAGGGTCATCGAGCTGATCCTGCCGGACGCCACCAACACCGCGGCGGCCAGGGCACGCTGGGCGCAGTACAAGAAGCAGGGCATCGAGCCGAGGCTCGTTGAGGTTTGAGGGGCTGTGACCGGCGCGCGTCCAACAACTGCGCATGTAGGCGTCAGCAGCAAAGCGCCAGTTCTCAGGATTGAGGTCCGGAGACATAAAAGCGAAAAGAGCAAGTAACCACAAAGGACACGAAGGACACGAAGGAAGAGCTCAGAGCAAGGGATTGCCGAGACAGTCTCAATTCACAAAGTGAAGTAATTTTGCCCAGTTGCGCCAACCCGCGACTGGTCAGCTCCGCTCTTGCTCTCCTTCGTGTCCTTCGTGTCCTTTGTGGTCAATCAGCTCTTCCGCTCTTCCGCTCTTCCGCTCTTCCGCTCTCCCGCTCTTCTGACCCGCATTCGCCGCCCGAGTCGCGATTTGACACTTCGGGGCTGCACTCTCGCCGCCCGGATGGCGCAACGCAGCAAACCGGAGTAGACTTGTCCGGTTCGTATCGGCGCTCCTTCGATTTTCCCCCAGGAGCGCAGCGGCTCAGTCAAGGATTTGACTGACCGTTTCCCCCGCCGCTCGACTGGCGCCGATCGAACCGGAATCAGGTCCGCAAGGTAGCTGACCGTCCGAAACATCAATCCAGTCGCGCGGTTGAACGGGAACGCGACGGACTCAAACCGCCTCCAGGCATCCATTGTCTGACGCCTTGCGTGCCAGCAGGGTCTGTGTGCGGTTTCAATCAGGAGTTATCGCTTGTCCAGTTTCGCTACCCTCGGGCTCGCTCCCGAATTGCTACGCGCGCTCGAAGAAAAGGGCTACACCGAACCCACTCCGGTCCAGATCGCGGCGATTCCGCTGATCCTGTCCGGATCGGACGTGCTCGCCGGTTCCCAGACTGGTACCGGCAAGACCGCCGCTTTTGCGCTGCCGTTGCTGCATCGTCTGATGGCCGAAGGCCGTCGCCGCCAGCCCGGCCAGGTGCGCGCGCTGATCCTCACCCCAACCCGTGAACTGGCGGCCCAGGTCCATCAGAGCCTGCGCGACTACGGCAAGCACTTCGGCCTGCGCTACTCGGTCATCGTGGGCGGAACCAGCTTTCGGCCGCAGAGCGTCGCCCTGCGCGCTGGTCTGGACGTACTGGTCGCCACTCCGGGTCGATTGATTGACCATATCCAGCAAGGCTCGGTGGACCTGTCGCAGGTCCGTACACTGATCCTGGACGAGGCCGACCGGATGCTCGACATGGGCTTCCTGCCGCAGCTCAAGCAGATCCTCGCCAAGCTGCCGGCAGATCGTCAAAGTCTGATGTTCTCGGCCACGTTCGGCGATGAGATCCTCGGGCTGGCGCGCGCCTTCCTGCGCGATCCGGAGCAATTGCAGATGTCCGCCCGCAACAGCGCCGCGGTCACCGTGACCCATCAGGTGCACCCGGTCGATGCCTCGCGCAAGCGTGATCTGCTGCTGCAACTGCTGAGCGAGGACACCCGTCGCCAGACGCTGGTGTTCGCACGCACCAAGCACGGCTCGGACAAGCTGGTCCGTTTTCTTGACCAGGCCGGCCTGCGCTGCGCCGCGATCCACGGCAACAAGACCCAGGGTGCCCGCACCCGCGCGCTGGATGACTTCAAGCGCGGCAAGATCAACGTGCTGGTGGCGACCGACATCGCCGCCCGTGGGCTGGACATTATCGACCTGCCGGTCGTGATCAACCACGATCTGCCCATGGTCGCAGAGGACTACGTCCACCGGATCGGCCGGACTGGCCGCAATGGTGCCAGCGGCCGGGCCATCAGTCTGGTCAGCGCGGATGAATCCGATCGCCTGCGCGCGATCCAGCGCTTGCTGCCGGATGCGTTGAAGATGGAGGCGATGGTCGGCTTTGAACCCACCCAGCCGTTGCAGATGCAACCGGGCGGTAGCGCCGG
>JBGTIE010000188.1:0-5506 GCA_041745855.1 Lysobacterales bacterium
CCGGGGCGCCGGCGAGACAGAGGATCAGGCTCATGATGCCCACGTGACGAGGTCTGCTCTTGATATGCATCGGCCCGCCCCTCAAAAAACGATGGTCGCGCAGATGGCGTAGACAACCATCGTTGCCGGGTTGTTCGGACACGAGGCGTCGCCGCGCTTGAGCACCCCGCCCCACCAGCCGCCGGTCGCGGCCAGGTTGCGGGGCCAGCTCTGGTGGATCTGGGCAGCCGCACAGCCCGCGTCCACGCCACCCCCGATCGCTCGCTTGTCGGAAGGACAGCGTGCTTCGACGCCGTTCTGGCCTGTCCCGCCACTGCCGCCGAAGTACTGCGCCGTGGCAGTCACGATCTCATAGCCGGTGAAGCCGGGTGAGTCATTGTCGGTCTGGCAGCTGACGCTGCCGTCGGCGGCGATGGCGCGTATCGACGAACCAGGAATGCAACTGGCCGACACGCGGCGCTGGATCTGGGTCGTATCGACCGACACGTTGGCCGTACCCGTTGTTACCAGGCCACCGTTGAGGCCAAAGCCGGCGGCGATCCCGCTGAGGGAGCCGACCCCTTCGGTCTCACAGACGACACTGCCATCGGCGTTGATGGACTGGATGCTGCCTCGAAAGACGCCCTCGCACGACCCGGTGATGCGCTGCTGCACGGCCTGGTTGTCGATCTCGGCGCTGCCGACGCTGCCGGCGCGCACGCTCAGCGCATTGAGCGCGTAGGGGCTGGCGGTAATCGGCTGGCGTGGCTGCAGCGTGGTATGCGCGCCGGGGTCGCCGCTGGCGCGTACGCGCAGTTCCAGCCAGTACTGGAATCCCGCTTCGAAGGGCAGCCGGGTGAAGTCCAGCGGGACCGAGAACAGACCCCGATCGACCGCCACCTCCGCCAACTCCACGGTAGCGATTTCTACGCCGCCGCTTGCGTCGGCGTACAGAACGATCTGGAAGTCGTGCGGCCCATCGCTGGGTGTATCCCCAGTCCGCAGCTCGCCCTGATAGTTGAAGGTCGAACCGACGTTCTGGGCATGTGTGTCGGTGGTGGGCAGGACACTGGCAAGAAGCAGCGCCAGTGCATGAAACAGCGTCGAAAGCGCGCGATTATGGGAACTGGACATCGTTTCGCTCCATCTTCTGGACGTGGCGGCGGTCTGTGACCGCACGGGCGAAACGATATATATCCTTGGCAGGGGTTGACTGGGAATACAACCCCCGCGGGCTGCCATTCAAACCGATGGACATGGTTTCGCCCCCTTGGTAGAAGTGGCGAACCTGAGCCGCGCCAGCGAAAGGCCAGCTATCGATGGCAAGGGTTGACTGGGAGCCCGGATGTTTCATGAAAGTTCGTTGCGAGGTGGTCGAGGGCGCGTCGTGGTGCGGTTCGCGGACCGTTTGGCAGTGAGGGCGTAGCTTTCCCTACGTTGAACTGACAAACGGGAGCAAACCGCACCACGACGTGATGATCGGCCGCCGCAGTAGAAGATTCATGAAACATCCGGGCTGGAATCCCTCGCGATGGCAGTCGGAGCAGCAGACGTGACCATTCATGCGGCACCCAAGCGCGAGCATCTGCTGGAAGTGGCCACCGTGCTGTTCCACCGCTACGGCTATCACGCCGTGGGGCTGGATCGCATCCTGGAGGAGGCGGAGGTTTCGCGGCCGACCCTGTTCAAGCACTTCCCGAACAAGGACGCCCTGATCGTGACCGCGCTCAAGCGCCGCGATCTGCAGGCGCGAGAGCGCTTCTTCGGCACCCTTCGCGAGCACCCGGGCCCCTTCCGCGAGTGCATCGCCCACATGTTCGACATGCTCGAGGTCTGGGTCCGGCGGCCGGATTTCACTGGCTGCCTGTTCATCAACGCCACCGCCGAGTTTGCCAACCACCGCGACCCCATCCACCAGGCGGCGAAGGCGCACAAGGACGCCTATCGTGGATTTCTGCAGGAACTGGCGGAGACGGCCGGCGTCAGCGATCCGCCGGGCCTGGCCGAGCAGCTGATGATCCTGGTCGATGGTCTGATCGTGACCTGCCACGTCGCCGGACCGCAGCGCTTCCCGGAACGTGCCAAGGCGGCCGCACTTGCTCTGGTCGATGCGGCGCTGACGGACGCCAGCGATTGAGCATTGCCCGATGGTGCTGTCGTGCCGCCACGCGGGCGTGGCCGCGGCCGCTCGGGGCAAGCCTGTTCCGCGCGCAGGGCCGCAAAGAGCAGTCGGGAGTTGGGAGCAAGAGCAGGGGCTGAGCCATAACTACTCAGCTGAAGGAGACCGCCGGTTTCCAGCAGCAACAGCAACAGCGAACCTCTCCAAGCTGCGCACTCCCGACTCCCGACTCCCGACGCAGCAAAACCATCGATTCCGATTCCGATTCCGATTCCGAGTAACAGCACCCCTCAACCCAAGCTGTCCCACAACAGCTGTGCCGCGTACGCCCGCCAGGGGCGCCAGGATTCGGCTTGTGCGGTCAGTTGGATTGGCGTCGGACGGATACCGGTCAGCTTTTGCCAGGCGCGCAGCAGGCCGGCGTCGCTGGCGGGGAATGCGTCGGGCTCGCGCAGCTCGCGCAGCGCGATGTAGTGCGCGGTCCACGGGCCGATACCGTCGATTGCCAACAGGCCGTCGATGGCGGCGGTGAGGCTCGGTCCGGGCTGGAGCAGTTGGGGCCGTTCCAGGACCGCTCTGGCGAGTATCTGCAGTGCCTGCTGGCGTGCGCCAGGCATCGGCAGGAAGCTCAGGTCGGCATCGGCGACTTGTGCGGCGGTCGGAAAGCAGCGACGCAGACCGCTGGTCGCGGCCAGATCTGGCGGCAACGGCGATCCCAGCCGTGCGACCAGCAGACCGGTCAAGCGAATCGCCTGGGTCACCGTGACCTGCTGCCCAAGCACCGCGCGCACTGCCAATTCGAAGCCGCCCCAGCCGCCGGGCACACGAAGATCCGATCTGTCTGCGAGCAGCGGGCCGAGCCGCGCATCGCCTTCGAGCGCATTGGTGATCGCGACCGGATCGCAACCCAGGTCGAAGACCTGACGCAAGCGCGCCAATAGTGCCGGCAGATTGCTCAGACTGTGGGCGTGGACCTGGACCCGCAGATGATCGGCGCCGCCGACGGAGATCGCGACGACGACCGGCGCATCGGCGATCAGCAACGCGCGCCAGTAAGTCTGGTCCTTGATCCGCTCGATTCCGTCAAGCGCCCGGACAGCGTAGAAGTGCAGCAACGTCGGCCAGTCCAGCGGTGGCCGATGGTACAGACGCAGTACAAAGGGGCTGACGGTCGTGGTGCCGTCCTGCGGGCTACGCTGGACGAGCTGCTCGCTTCGCAGCTGCCGGCGCCAACTCGCCGGCGCGACCTGATAGGCGGAACAGAACGCCTCGTTGAAGCGTCGCAGACTGCCGAAACCGGCCGCGAAGGCGACTTCGGTCATCGGCAGTGCGCTGTCCTGGATCAGCTGCTTGGCCAGCAACAGGCGGCGACTCTGCGCGATCTGGATCGGCGCGGCCCCGAGATGGCGATCGAACAGCCGGCGCAATTGCCGCTCACCGACGGCCAGCTGACCGGCCAGTTGCCCGATCGAGCCGCCATCGAGCCAGCCCCGCTCGATCAGTTTCAAAGCCCGCTGCAACAGCTCCGGCCGCTCGCTGATCTCGCCGGCGGCCGGTGCCCGTTCCGGTCGACAGCGCAGGCAGGGCCGGTAGCCAGCGGCCTGGGCGGCGGCCGCACTGGGATAGAACTGCACGTTGCCGCGCTTGGGAGTCGGCGCCGGGCAGATCGGCCGGCAGAAGATTCCAGTCGTTCGCACAGCGGTGTAGAAGCGCCCGTCAAAGCGGCAGTCACGGGCGAGAACGGCTCGGTAGCAGGCGTCGGCATCGATTTCCATGGCACCATCCTGAGTTACCAGCGCGCTGCTGACCGGCGGTTTTCGGACACTATCGTGTTTGCGGCTGCATGCCCACAGACATGTCCGAAAAGCGCCAGTTTGGGCGGCGTCGCGGCGTTACTGTTCTTTTCGGCAAGTCGCTTCAAGCCTGATACTTGCATCTGATCGCCGAAAGGAGCGCGCACCGCATGGACACTTTTCCCAACGCCGACCACCCTGCCCTGTCGCCGGCGCCAGACGCGCTGGCCGACGCGCCCGCCCTGCGCTGCACCTTGACCCGGATCGACACACCGATCGGCGAGGCCATCGTCATCGAGGATGCGCAGCAGCAGTTGCGCGTACTGGACTGGGCCGATCACGCCGAGCGTTGGCAGCGGATGTTTCGGCGGCATGGGGGCGCGGATTCAGTTCTCGTCGAGGTGGCTGACAGCGCTTCGGCTCGGGCCCTGCGGGCCTATCTGGATGGGCGGCTAGATGCGCTCGACGGGCTTGTTGCGGCTACTACGGGCACTGCGTTTCAGCGCGCCGTGTGGGCGGCGCTGCGACAGATTCCGGTCGGCGAGACGCGCAGCTATGCCGAACTTGCTAGTGCCATCGGCAGGCCGAGCGCCGTGCGTGCGGTGGCCGCGGCCAATGCGGCCAACCCGATCAGTATTGTCGTGCCCTGTCACCGGGTTATCGGGAGCAATGGTGCGCTGACGGGCTACGCTGGTGGTGTGGAGCGCAAGGCTTGGTTGTTGAAGCACGAAGAGCGAGGGCCCAGGGCATAGGGCCCAGGGCCCAGAAGACGAGCGCGCAGCGCTACTGGGAACCCCGAGTTGCACTCGGGCGAAGGCTTTGTTGGGCGAGTGAAGCGTACGACTGGACTGACGCTTCGGCACGAGACAAGCAGTTGCTGCGCAACCGTTCCCGAGCACAACTCGGGGTTCCTTTAAAGGCGGCCCGCGCGAACGGAACTCGGGGTTCCTTTAAAGGCGGCCCGCGCGAACGGAACCCCGAGTTGCACTCGGGCGAAGGCTCTGTTGCTGCGAGTGAGGCGTCTGGCTGGACTGACGCTCCGCACAAGACAAGCAGTTGCTGCGCAACCGTTCCCGGGTACAACTCGGGGTTCCTTTAGAGGCGGCCCGCGCAAACGGAACCCCGAGTTGCACTCGGGCGTAGGCTCTGTTGATGCGAGTGAGGCATCTGGCTGGACTGACGCTCCGCACAAGACAAGCAGTTGCTGCGCAACCGTTCCCTAGTACAACTCGGGGTTCCTTTAGAGTCGGCCCGCGCAAACGGAACCCCGAGTTGCACTCGGGCGTAGGCTTTGTATATGCGAGTGAAGCATCTGACTGGACCGTCGCTCCGGACGGGCCAAGCAGTTGCTGCGCAACCGTTCCCAAGTACAACTCGGGGTTCCGTTTATGGCATGCGCCGCCCTATCGCCGCGGACACGCCCCCAGCACCTTTCGAACACTGTTCTCATCGAACCCGCGCGCCAGCAGAAAGCGTGCGCGCCGATTCCATTCGCGCATGTCGGCCGCCGGCTCGCTGCCGAATTTGCGCTCGCAGGCCTCGGCTGCCTTCGCCTGCCAGTCGATCCCTTCAGTCTCGGCGGCCAGTTGCGCGTCGATGGTGTGGGCGTCCAGGC
>JBGTIE010000189.1:0-5539 GCA_041745855.1 Lysobacterales bacterium
CGCCGGACAGCTCGGCCGGATAGTGACGCTGTCGGGCCCCCAGGCCAACCTTCGCCAGCGCCGTCTCGATCCGCCGCTTGCGCTCGGCCGCCGGCATGCCGCGATAGCGCAGCGGCACATCGACGTTGTCGAACAGATTCAGATCCGGCAGCAGGTTGAAGCCCTGGAAGATGAAGCCGATCTTCTCGTTGCGCAGCCGCGAGCGGGCGTCATCGTTGAGCCCTCGCGTGTCCACCCCATCAAGCCAGTACTCCCCGCCACTGAACTCCTCCAGCAGGCCGGCAATGTTCAGAAAGGTCGTCTTGCCCGACCCCGACGGCCCGGTCACCGCCACAAACTCGCCCTCCTTCACCTCCAGCGAGAAATCCCGCAGCGCGTGCGTCTCGATCAGATGAGTGCGGTAGACTTTCTTGAGTTGGTTCATGCTGAGCATGCTGGGGACTCCTTGGGGGTTTGGCGGCAATGTTTAAGGTTCATGGCGGAAAGGGCCCAGGGCTCAGGGCCCAGGGCCCAGAAAAGCGGCGGGACCGCGTCGGGGAATGACAAGTCTCTTCCTGGCCGGACCGGGACCGCCCGCGGCCGCTCTACTGGGCCCTGTGCCCTGAGCCCTGGGCCCTCGCTCCTAGTCACTCACCAGCACCCTCTCCGCGCCGCCAAAACGGTCTGTGCTGGAAATAATGATCGACTCGCCCTCGTGCAGGCCGCTGAGGATCTCGACCTGGCCGATGCTGCTGGCGCCGACTTCGATCGGGCGGCGCAGCGCCATGCGGTCGATGACGACATAGGCAAACCGGCCGCCCTCGTTGTCCAGGAAGGGACCACGATCGACCAGCAACACGTCGTCGCGGGCGTCGAGCAGGATCCGGCCGGACAGGCGCTGGTTCTGCCGCAGTTCGCCCGGCATCTGGTCCGGCAAGGCGATGCGACCGCGCACCTGGCCGGCGATGATTTCTGGCGATATCTGCCGCAGCGTGCCTTGCAGCAACTGGTTGCCCAGCTTCAACTCGGCCGCCATGCCGGGCGCCAGATTGCCGGCCAGGGTCTCCGGGACCTCGATCTCGATCTCCATCCGGGACAAATCGATCACGGTCAGCAGCGGCTGGTCGCTGGCCACCTTGGCTTTCTGCGCCACCGCCAGCGAACCGACCTGACCGAGCAGCGGCGAGCGCACTTGCAGCAGATCGACCTGGCGCTCGATCTCGGCCACGGCCAGCTGCTGCTGTTCCAGCTCCAGTTCGCGATTGCGTAGCTCGAAAGCCAGGCTCTCGCCTTCCAGCGTCGCGTCGGCTTCGGCGTGGCGCAGCCGGACCCGGGCGGTATCGAGCGCATCTTCGGCGCGCTTGAGCTCGACCTGACTGAGCGCGCCAACCTTGTGGCCCTGCTGCGAGCGCTCAAGTTCGCGCTCGGCCGCGCGCAAGGTGATTGCCGCCTCGTCTGCCGTGCGCTGACTGGTCAATCGCAGCTTGCGCGTTTCGATCCGCTGGCGTGCAACCTCGGTCTGCAGTGATTGCAACCGCGACCGGGCCTGCGCAAGCAGACTCTGCAACTCGGGATTGTCGATCTCGGCCAGCAGCTGGCCCGGCTCGACCGCCTCACCGGCCTCGACCATAAGGGTCACCGTGCCGCTCGAAGGGGCATACAGGCTGGGGCTGTTGGCGGCCACCACCCGGCCCTGCACCGACACATCGCGCACCAGGTTGCCGCGCCGCACTTCCGCAATCCGCAGGGCGTCCCTGGACACCGCCGCATCGGCCGACATCCAGCGCAGCATCGCCGGCAGTGCGAGCAGCAGCAGGATCAGGCAGCCTGCCGCCACGATCACGGCCACGCGCCAGCGTTGCCACAGGCTGGGCGCAGCCATCACTCGATCCTGGGCGGAGGTATCTCTGAACATGCAAGGCTCCTGCGTGGTTTGCCCGGATGGGTCATCGACGACAGTTCACGAACCATCCGGACTAGCGCAATGCAGAACCCATGCCAGAATTCAAGCCGTTGTTTTTATTGATTTCACGCCGCGTACACGCCCTGTCCGTGGTCGTCCGCCGGTCGTCCGGGACGCACTTGGCTCTTGCCCTCTCGGGGTCGGGGTCGGAATCGGAATCGGGATCGACCCGATCAACGGCGTGCCGGGCCCCTGCTCGCGAACCCCATAGCCACGCCGCGACAGCGTTGTCGGCATCGACTCGATCCAGTCGCCTTGCTGGCATGGCCATGTCCTCTCGCGAAAGAGCCACACGATTCCGATTCCGATTCCGATTCCGACCCCGACCCCGATCAGTCAGGACCAACTTGAGTTCGCCTGCTCTTCTGGGCCCTGGGCCCTGAGCCCTGGGCCCTGCTTTTCAGGCCCTCCGCCCCCACCATCGCCAACCCCACCGCCTGCGCCACCTCGATGCCATCGATCGCGGCCGAGTAGATGCCGCCGGCGTAGCTGGCGCCCTCGCCGGCCGGGTACAGGCCGCGGGTGTTGATGCTCTGGTAATCGCCGCCGCGGGTGACCCGGATCGGTGAAGAGGTACGGGTTTCAACCGCGGTCAGGATCGCGTCCGGCAAGGCGAAGCCGCGCAGTTGCCGCTCCAGCGCCGGGATCGCCTCGCGCAGGGCTGTGATTGCATAGTCCGGCAGCGCACTGGCCAGGTCGGTCAGACGCACGCCGGGCTGGTAGGAAGGCAGCACGCTGCCGAAGGCGGTCGAAGGTCGACCGGCGAGAAAATCACCGACACGCTGCGCCGGCGCGCTGTAGTCGCCGCCGCCGAGTTCGAAGGCGCGCCGCTCCCAATGCCGCTGGAACTCGATTCCGGCCAGTGGACCACTCCCGTAGGCGGCGAAATCCTCCGGCGTGACCCCGACGACCAGGCCGGCGTTGGCGTTGCGCTCGTTGCGCGAATACTGGCTCATGCCGTTGGTGACGACCTGACCGGGCTCGGAAGTCGCTGCCACCACCGTCCCACCCGGACACATGCAGAAGCTGTAGACGCTGCGACCGTTCTGGCAGTGATGGACCAGCCGGTAATCGGCCGCGCCGAGCAGCGGGTGACCGGCAAAGCCGCCGAAGCGCACCTGGTCGATCTGCGACTGCGGATGTTCGATCCGGAAACCGATCGACAGCGGCTTGGCCTCCAGATAGACGCCGCGTGCATGCAGCATGGCGAAGCTGTCGCGCGCGCTGTGGCCGAGCGCGAGCACGACCTGACGCGCTTCCAGCGTGCTGCCATCGGCCAGTTGCACGCCTTCGACCTGACCGTCGCGCAGGTGCAGATCGGTCACCTTGGCACCAAAGCGAATCTCGCCGCCGAGCGATTCGATCGTCGCGCGCATCTTCTCGATCATGCTGACCAGCCGAAAGGTGCCAATGTGCGGCTTGCTGACGTACTCGATCTCCTCCGGCGCGCCGGCCAGCACGAACTCCCGCAGCACCTTGCGGCCGTAGTGCTTCGGATCCTTGATCTGGCTCCACAGCTTGCCGTCCGAAAAGGTGCCGGCGCCGCCCTCACCGAACTGCACATTCGATTCCGGGTCCAGCGTGTTTCCGCGCCACAGGCCCCAGGTGTCGCGGGTGCGCTCACGCACCGCCTTGCCGCGTTCGAGCACGATCGGCTTGAAGCCCATCTGGGCCAGGATCAGCGCGGCAAACAATCCGCAGGGCCCGAAGCCGATGACCACCGGGCGCGATTTCAGGTCGGCCGGCGCCTGCGCAACAAAGCGGTAGCGCATGTCCGGCGCCACCGCCATATCGGCGAGCTTGCGCTGCAGTTGGCGTGCCTCGGCCGCCGCGTCCAGCTGAACGTCGACGGTATAGATCAGCACGATCGCCGAGCGCTTGCGCGCGTCATAGCTGCGCTTGTAGACGCTGTATTCGAGCGGCACATCGGCGCTGAGCCCAAGGCGTGCCCGTATCGCCTGCGGCAGCGACTCCGGCGGATGGTCCAGCGGCAACTTGATCTGGGTCAGGCGCAACATGCGCGCACTCTCGATATCGATACGACCGCCGATGCTGGTGCAGCCGGGCCGGTGGTGCAAGAGGCGCGGCAAGAAGCTGGCAAAGCGCGGGCAGTCACGGATTGCCGATTGCCGTCGGCTTCACAGAATGTCTACGCTAGCGGCCCTGCATCGTCCTCTGACCCAGCCCTCAGCCCTCAGCCCTGGACAAAAGACATGATCGGAAAACTTCTCCGGCTGATCCTGATCCTGCTGGTCGTGCTGCTGGCGCTGCTGATCTATCGCCTCGCAAGTCCGCCCAAAGCCGAGCAGCCATCGCGACCCGCAGGCTCACTCGGCCAGGGCTTGCCCGACATGACGGCGATCGACGCCCAGGTCAAGGCGATGCAAGCACAGGCGCAAGTGGCCATGGAGGGCGCGCAGGCGCTGGCACGCCGGCTCGATGCCGAGCAACACGCCCGCGCCGTCTTCATCAGCGAGTTCGCGATGACCACCGCGCTGAAGGTGGCGATGAGCGAGTGTTACCTGAGCAACGGCGCCTGGCCCATGGATGGCTGCGGCATTGACCCTGATGACCTGCGTGGCAACTTGCTCGAGCGCGTCAGCATCGAAGCAGGTGGCGCCTACCTGCTTCACTTCACGGCGGGACTAGGACTGCCGGAAATCACTGTGCGAATGCAAGGTGAGGCCAATAGCGTCGGCGTGCGCTGGCACTGCAGCTCACCGGATTATCCGGGCATTGCGCGTTTGCTACCCGATTGCGACTATCGCGAAAACTTCAGGGGAATCTCACCATGAGTCGCCGAACGATCGCCCGTTACCTGACCGGCCTGCTGGTCCTGCTGCTTGCCGCGTGCTCGATGGGTCCGGCCGAGACGGTGGTGTTCAATGACGGTCGCTTTCAGGTCACGCGGCCGGCCTCGTGGGCCCTGCTCGATGAACTCAACGATGCCGCCGATCTGCAGATGGGCAACAAGCGCAATGAGGCCTATTGCCTGATCCTGAGCGAATCAAAGCAGGATTTTGCCGAGCAGATGACCTTGGCAGCCTTCAGTGAGTCGACCCGCACCGACCTGCTCAACAGTCTGGCCGACGTCGAGCTGAGCGGGCCGCAGCAGATGAGCAGCAACGGCAAGCCGGCCATCCGCTATGACTTCACCGGCACGATCGACTCGATCCGCATCAGGTACTGGCACATCGTGGTCGACACTGGCGATGATTACCATCAGGTCGTGCTGTGGAGCCTGCCGTCCAGGTTCGAGGCCAATCGGGCCGATTTCGAGAGCGTGCTGGCTTCGCTGAAGCAGATTTAGCCCGGCCGTCGCTGGTTGCGCATGTTCGATCCGGTCATCGTCAGCCTGATATCCGCAACGCTGGGCCAGATCCTGCTTGCCAGTGTGCTGTTGCTGCGACGCCAGGCCGGTCAGGAGGAGCGGGTGCTGGTCGCCTTGCTGGTCGCCATCGGGCTGGCGATCGCTCCGCCCCTGGTGGCTGCGATATGGCCGGGTGGGTTGAGTGCGTCGATCGCCCTGACACTGCCTGCGGCACTGTGCTGCGGTCCGTTGCTGTGGTTCTACAGCGGTGCGCTGACCGCCGAGCA
>JBGTIE010000190.1:0-7691 GCA_041745855.1 Lysobacterales bacterium
CTGTGGCCGACCAGCAGGTCCGGCGCATGCCCATGCGCGCGCAACGCCCGTGCGGCTGCCACCAGGTCGTCGGCGTTGGACATGAAGCCGGTGTCCGCGAAATCTCCCTCGCTGCGGCCAAGGCCGGTGAAGTCGAAGCGCAGCACGCCGATCCCTGCCGCCACCAGACCGCGGCTGATCCTGGCCGTGGCCGCACTGTCCTTGCCGCAGGTAAAGCAATGCGCCAGCAGGGCGCAGGCCCGGGGCCTGGAATCCGGAAGATCCAGCCGCGCCTCGAGTTCCGCGCCGGTCGAACCTGCAAATGTGATGCGTTCCTGCGGCATGGGGCTCCAGCTCCGGTCGAATTGGGTTGCGGCCAACGGAACCACCCGCATCGGGGGAAGAGGGAGGGGCAGCACCGCTGACCGCAATCAAATGAGGCCCGGCAGGGGGGAAAGGATTCGCGCGAATCCTTCCGGGCGCTACATGCCTCTCTGTCTCGTATCCGGCGCGCCGCCCCCCCCCTTGAGGAGAAACCTTCATGATCGAATTCAAGCTCCACGACGCCAGTTCCGCCCCCGAGCAGTCGAGGCCATTGCTGGAAGCCGCGCAGGACGGCATGGGGTTCATTCCCAACCTGTACGGCCATCTGGCGGCCGCGCCGAGTGCGCTCGAGGCCTACCTGGACGTGAGCCGGCACTTCGAATCCAGCTCCCTTTCGAAGATCGAGCAGCAGATCGTCCTGCTCGCGGCAAGCGTGCAGAACCGGTGCGAGTTCTGCGTGGCCGCGCATTCGATGCTCGCCGAAAAGGTCGCGCAGGCACCGAAGGAGGTGATCGAGGCTTTGCGCCGCGGCGGCGACATCGACGACCTTCGGTTGTCCGCGCTGGCGGAGTTCACCCGTGATGTCGTGGTCCAGCGAGGCTGGGTGGCGGACGAGGCGCTCGACCGCTTCGCCAAAGCCGGCTACGGTCCCCAGCAGGCGGTCGAAGTGGTCCTCGGAGTGTCGCTGAAGACACTGAGCAATTACGTCAACCATCTCGCCGGGACGCAGACCAACCCGGAACTGGCCGACTACGCCTGGCAGAAGCCATGATGCGCGCTTGCCCCGTTCCACGACCGAACACGGGAGAGGTCCGATGACCGATTCCAAGCCGCCGGGACGCTACGACGAGCTTTCCGCGGTATTCATCAACTGCACGCTCAAGCGCAGTCAGGAGTCTTCGCACACCGAGAGCCTGATGAACGTCGCCCGGGCGGTCATGCAGGCCCAGGGGGTGGCTTGCGACATGGTCCGCGCGGTCGACCTGGAGCTGGCGCCGGGCGTGCAGCCGGACATGACCGAGCACGGGTTCGCGGTGGATGAGTGGCCCGGCCTCCGGAAGAAGGTGCTCGCGGCGAACATCCTGGTCCTGGGCACGCCGATCTGGCTGGGAGAGGAAAGCTCGGTCTGCCGGCGCGTGATCGAACGGCTCTATGGCGAGTCCGCGAAGCTAAATGAGCAGGGGCAGTACATCTACTACGGACGCACGGCCGGATGCATCGTCACCGGGAACGAGGATGGCATCAAGCACTGCGCCATGAGCCTGCTGTACGCCTTGCAGCACCTGGGGTATGCGGTTCCGCCCCAAGCCGATGCGGGCTGGATCGGCGAGGCTGGCCCGGGGCCGTCGTACGGGGACGACGGCGCCGGGGAATCGAACGACTTCACCCAGCGAAACACGACGTTCATGGCGTGGAACCTGATGCACATGGCCCGCCTGCTGAAGGATGCGGGAGGGTTCCCGGCCCATGGAAACCAGCGCAGCGCCTGGGATGCCGGCGCGCGCTTCGACCATCCCAATCCGGAATACCGCTGATATCCGGGCTGGCGTCGGACCGGCGCCGGCTGATCGTGTCGCCCCACCGCGCTCGGCCGCACGAGGCCCTTCACGGTGCCGGAACCGCGTTTCCGCCCGGTCGCGTTATGATCGAGGCAGGAGCGGGATGCCATGACCCAGTCGGAAGCCGATGTCATTGAAGCCGCGCGTGCAGGGGACTGCGCCGCGCTGAACGAATTGCTGCGAAGCTCGAGGCAGGATCTTCGCCGCTATGCCGAGTATCACTGCGTCGTCAACGACGTCGAGGACGCAGTGCAGGAAAGCCTGATCATCGTGTCGCGCCGCCTGCGCGACCTCAGATCGGCGGAGAGCCTCACTTCCTGGCTGTTCCGCATCGTCAAGCGGGAATGCAACCGCATGCGGCGCGCCTGGCGCCTGCTGACCAACCAGGATATCGGCGAGGCACTGCAGCCTACGGCGCCGGTGGAACCGATCGCATTGCGCATGGACGTAAGCCGGGCCCTTGCGGCTTTGCCGGAGCATTACCGGGAGATACTGATCCTGCGCGACGTCGAGGGCCTGAGCCTTCGTGAGCTCTCGTCGGCCCTGGGCCTGGAGCTCGCGGCGACAAAGTCCAGGCTGCATCGCGCGAGGATGGTCGCCCGGGACATGCTGCGCGGTCATTCCGGCGCGGACGCGGAAAGCTGAGCCGCGGCATCCACGCACCTTTTCTCTTCTCCCGCTTCTAGAGCCGCTTGTGCAGGGTCATCATCGTGTCATGGCGGCGCAGGATGAAGAGCGCCACGCATGCCGCGAGCATCGGCCATGCGGCGAAGAACAACAGGTTGGCGCCGGCGAACGGATCCACGTACTGGCGCCAGGATGAGAGCGTGGATACCGCATGCATCGCGAGGACTGCGCCGTAGGTCCAGGTTTTCGCCACGCCGGCCAGGAAGCCCGCGACCACTACCAGTTGCAGGATGCCGATCGCGGCGAGCGAGGCCTGCCCAAGCCCCGGTAGCAGGTAGAACTTCTCGAACACCGCCGCGGCGTGCCCGGGATTGAGGATCTTGTCCACGCTCCAGACGAGCATGACGATGGCCACACCGACGCGCAGTGCGAGCAGTGCCGGTCTAAGTCCTGCAGGTGCGTTTTCCATGGTGTTCTCCTGTACATCGGAAAGAAGATTGTTTGAGGTGGATCGGGGGCATGTGTGCGCGGATGCTCACCGATCGAGAGCTCCGGGCGAGTCGCGAAGCGGCGGGAGCCCGGGCAACATCCGACTCAAGCGGCCCTCGATTTCATGGGCGGTCGCAAGGAACGCTCCCAGCCGTTCGGCATCTGTGGTGCCTGCCACCGAAGGGTCTTCCAGACCCCAATGCACGACCTCCGGCCCGCCTGGCCAGGCCGGGCACACCTCGGCGGCTGCCGAGTCGCAGACGGTGACCACGCGGTCCAGGACGGGCGCTCCGGGTTCCAGGAACTCGCGCCATGACTTGCTGCGTAATCCACGAACGTCGTATCCGAGCAAGATCAGTGCCTCGATCGCATAGGGATTGACCCTGCCAGATGGCGCGCTGCCGGCGCTGTACGCACGCAAACGCGGATCGCCCGAGCCGTTGAGGATTGCTTCGGCGAGAATGCTCCTCGCGGAGTTGTGCGTGCACAGGAAAAGCATGTTGCGCACGACTCCCTGCGCGCCGGGTCCGGTCATGGGAAGCGAGTCCCGTATTGCGGCACTCATGCCGCCTCCTCGGCTGCGGGCACGGTCCGCAGGCAGCCGGCGGCCTCTATGCCGGGCTTGACGATCTGGAAATACGGCGAAACGTCAAAGTCCCGGGGCACGAACAGCTTGTGATTGCGCACATGCAGGATCTCGCTCACGCAGCCGGGACAGTCGAGGCTGGATGACCCGCTTGGGTGGATGACGGGAAGGATGGGGTAATTAGCGGTCTGGAAGGCCTGCGCGATCAACGAAGAACAGATCGCGCGGGTCGGATCGCTGCTGCCGAGCGCGATCATCCGGCGCCTGAACGCGGTGGGCACGGGCGGAGTCGGCAGGAGGTACCTTGCGAGATCGATCACGTTGTCCAGGGCGTAGGAGGATCCGATCCGCGACTTCGCGTAACCGGTCACCAGTTCGATCTCCTCGTCGGACAAGCCAACCGGCCTGCAGATGCGCGTGTGGTGTCCCGCCAGCTCGTAAATCGCGACCCCGCGAACGCCATCGATCAGGTCAGCCTCAACGAAACACAGGGGCTGGCCGGAAGCCGAAACGCCGAATGGGCCAACGAACAGTGCCGCATGCGACCAGGTCGACTGGCTGAGGTACTTGATGGCGGTCGAGAAGCGGGTCTTGCCCTCGATCAGGAGCACGTCCCCGGGCCTCAGGGAGGACAACAGCACATTGGCCGGCAGTGCGGGCGCGATGCCGTGCTGGTGGATGGGCCGCGAAAGGTATACGGCCAGCCTCCGCCCGAGCCATGCCCGTAATGACCGGGACTGCGTCATTCCCTGTCCTTGTACCCGGCGGTTTCTTCCGGGTCGTGCTGGACACCGAGGCCGAGCGCGATCCGGTTGACGAAGTTGAAGTAGGCGACGATCAGGTTGCACAGGAGGACATCCGCGTCGTCGAAGCCGCGGGCCCGGAGAAATTCGACGTCGCCCTCGGTCATGTCCTGCGGCTGGCGCGTGAGGCGCCTGGCGTAGTCGACGAGCGCCGAGTCCGCTTCGTCGAGCCCGGCCGGTGTTTCTCCCCTGGCCAGTTCGGCCAGGAAATTCGCGTCCTTCACATAACGGGCCAGCGCCTCCTGATGATGGGCGACGCAGTACCCACATGAGTTCTGTTGCGAAACCACGACCGCAACGAGCTCGCGCTGCCGGCGGCTGAGGCCGCCGGGCGCGAACATGAGGTCCATATACAGGTCCAAATGCCTGCGCATGGCCGCGGGGCGGAGGCTGTGCACCTGCAGGATGTTGGAAATGCGCCCCCGCTCGCGCACAAGGTCCGAATAAGCCGCCGAAAGCTCGGCGTCGGCCCGGTCAGGCGGAACCACCCGTATCCAGCTCATCGTGCCGCTCCTGCGCTGCTGAGTGCGCCGCCGCAACTGGAGCCCTGTCCCGCGGTGCAACCGTAGCAGTGACCGGCGACGGCAATGCGATCCGGTACTGCGCTGTCCAGCAGGTCGCGCAGATGGGTGCCATGCTCGCGGCCGGCAAGCGGCATGTGCAGCATCTGGTTGAAGTCGCAGTCGTACAGGGAGCCGTCGTAGCCGACGCTTACAGTCGATCTGCACATGACCGATGCCATGTTGTCAGCGCGATGCGCCTGGCGCAGCGTATGCATGTAGCCGGCGAACCGGCCCTTCGAGACCAGCCACGATCCGAATCGCTGGATTGGCATGTTGGCGATCGCATAGAGATGGTTGAACACCAGCCCGAAGTTCTCTCCAAGCAGGCGGTGGTAGTCCGCTTCAAGCTGCTCTTGCTGGGGAGGCAGGAAATCGCCGTTCGGGTTGTAGACCAGGTTCATGGTCAAGCCGGTGCCGGGCTTGCCGTAGCCGAGCGCATTGAGTTCGAGCAGCGCCTCGATGGAGCTCTCGAAGACGCCGTTCCCCCGTTGCTCGTCGACGTTGTCCTGGCTGTAGCAGGGCAGGGACGCCACCACCTCGACCCGGTGTTCGGCGAGGAAGGCACCAACCCAGTCGTAGCCCGGCTCCTTCATGATGGTCGGGTTGAGCCGGTCCATTACATGAAGCCCCCTGGCCCGCGCCTGTTCCACCAGCCATCGGAACCTGGGGTTCATCTCGGGGCTGCCGCCGGTCAGGTCGAGCGTTTCGACCTCGAGCCTGTCGGCGACCGCGAGAGCCAGGCGCATCGTCTCCTCGTCCATCGTCTCGGTCCTGCGCGGGCCGGCGTTGACGTGGCAATGGATGCAGCTCAGGTTGCAGCGATAGCCAAGGTTGAGCTGGAGCGTGGTGAGTTTTCCCCGCTTCAATGGCGGAAAAAGGATGTCGCCTAGCATCGGACGCATGTCATGCATGGTGGTCGTTTCCTTTCATCCGGAAGTTCGGCCGCGGGCGGACTTGAACGGCTGCAGCAGCAGGTCCGGCAATCTCTGGTCGGCAGGCGCACGAAATCCAGGTAAACCGATCCTCATGGCACTGTGGCCGGCGACGGGTTGTTCGATGGCGGTTCCGAACAACCTGTCCCACAGGGTGAGGATGTTCGAGTAGTTGGAGTTCATCTCGCCTTCTTCGACCGAGTGATGGACCCGGTGCCACGCCGGCGTGACGAACACCCGACGCAGGCCGCGTTCGATCCGCGCGGGCATCGACACGTCGGCGTGGGTGAAGAGCGAGAATCCGACCAGGAGTATTTCGCTGGCCACGACGGCTCCCACCGAAGGGCCTGTGACCATCACGAAGGCCGCCTTGTAGACCAGCGAGGCCATGATTTCCCCGGGGTGGAAGCGCAATCCGAGCGTGCAGTCGAAGCCGATGTCGCTGTGGTGGACGCGATGCAGCGGCCACAGCAACCGGCTTGCATGGAACGCGCGGTGCTGCCAGTAGATGGCCAGGTCGAAGGCGACGAGGGCCAGTGCGAACTCCACCCAGACCGGCAGGTCGACAAGGTTGAACAGGCCGATTCCATGAGCCTGCGCGTACAGCGCGGCGGATATCGTGGTGAACGGGACCAGCAGCCGTGCTGCCGCCGCGGACACCGCCGCCAGCATGAGGTTGGCGGGTAACCGGCCGCGCAGTCGGGCGTCCGAACGCAGAGGCGCGAAGTGCTGCCAGAGCAACAGGATGGCAAGGACCGCCGCGAGCGCGGCGATCCGAAGGATCTCCGGCTGCAGCAGCGAGTTGGCGTAAGGGAAATCGGTCATGGCGTGGCGGGTCGCATCTGCAGTTCCGTCAGCCAGCGAATCGCGCGTCGCTGCGCGGTCGTGGGCTCGGGAAGCACGGACAGGGAAGCGAGCACGGAGGGCAGGTCGCGGACCGTGTCCAGGTCGTGCAGCCAACCAAGTTCCATTCTGCGGCCGTGCCCGGCCATCGTATGCGCGAAGCGCTCGGCCGTGTCACCCGCGCTGTAGGAGGGGCGTGTCCAGCAGGCGGTCTCGATCGGATTGTTGGCGCCGAACAGCCAGAATCCGCCATCGAATGCGCGCCCGAGGACCTGGCGCGGTTCCAGCGCGCATAGCCAGTCGCTGGCGCGTCGGAGCATCGGGGCATCGAGTTGCGGCGCATCCGCGCCGACCAGGATCGCGGCATGGTGGCGTTCCCTGAGTCGCGTGTAAACGCGGGACATCCTCTCGCCAAGCGAGCCGCCGCCCTGATCGAGATGGGGCAGGTCGCGCCAGGCGTCGGTGTGCAGGGCCCGGGTTTCGGCCACGGCCCAGTACGCCTGCAGTCCGGACGTCGTTCCCTGTTGCGCGGCGACCGAAGCGACCGCTTCCGCGCAGACCAGGTAAAGCGCTTCGGCCCGCCGCCGTCCCACGTCGGGCCACAGCCGCGTCTTTACCGGGGTAAGGGCAGGGGTCTTCACGAAGATCGCCAGGCCGCAGCTCATCTGGATGATCCGGAGGAGGAGAACGCGATGGCCTGCTTGCCGGTCGACAGCAGATGCTGGAGCGTGGTCTTGGCCCAGCCGTGAGTGGCGTATCGGCGCGCGCTGGTGAAGATGGGCGCGCGCAGTGGTCGCACCGGAATGCCGGCCTGCCTGGCGCGCCAGACCAGGGCATGGTCTTCCCCGGACGACAGTGCTTCGTCGAAGCCGCCGAGCCGGTCCAGCACGCGCCTGGGCATCAGGAAGCCCTGGTCTCCGAACGGCAACCCGAACAGGCGGCTGCGCACCAGCGCCCCGGCTTCGTTCAGGCGGGTCCAGGCGGGG
>JBGTIE010000191.1:0-3320 GCA_041745855.1 Lysobacterales bacterium
CAGTTCCAGTTCCTGTCAGGAGCAAAGCAGTTCCGACAAGTCCGGCGCTTTACATGGAACCCCGAGTTGTACTCGGGCAACAGGGCCAGGTGACGCCGGGAGTCAGTCAACGCACCGGAGCTCGATCGCAAGCCGAAAGACACGTCGCTGCGCGACGACCCGAGTGCAACTCGGGGTTCCGATAAGGCCGACGGCATAGATGGAACCCCGAGTTGTACTCGGGCAACAGGGCAGGTGACGCCGAAAGTCGGCTGACCAACCGGAGCTCGATCGCAAGCCAAAAGACGCGTCGCTGCGCGACGACCCGAGTGCAACTCGGGGTTCCGATAAGGCCGGCGCTACGGATGGAACCCCGAGTTGTACTCGGGCAACAGGGCCAGGTGACTCCGGCAGTCGGCTGACGCACCGGAGCTCGATCGCAAGGCGAAGGACGCGTCGCTGCGCGACGTCCCGAGTGCAACTCGGGGTTCCGATAAGGCCGACGGCATAGATGGAACCCCGAGTTGTACTCGGGCAACAGGGCCAGGCGACGCCGCCAGTCGGCTGACGAATCGGAGCTCGATCGAAATTCGAAGGACGCGTCGCTTCGCGACGACCCGAGTGCAACTCGGGGTTCCGATAAGGGCGGCGCTACCATCCTACGCGATCAGCCGCGGCTCTTCTGACCCCTCAGCCCTCAGCCCTCAGCCCTGTTCTTGGAGCCCTCAGCCCTGCTTTCCCTTACCATTCCCCGACCCACTCACCGGACCCCCGCCATGTTCAAGCGCATCCTCATAGCCAACCGGGGCGAGATTGCCTGTCGGGTGATCGCTACCTGCCGGCGGCTGGGGGTGGAGACGGTGGCGGTGTATTCGGATGCCGATGCCGGTGGCCGGGCGGTGCGGCTGGCCGATCAGGCCTGGCATCTGGGTGGCTCGCGGCCGGCCGAGTCCTATCTGCGCGGCGACAAGATCATCGAGATCGCGCTGGCCAGCGGTGCCGAGGCGATCCATCCGGGTTTCGGATTTCTGTCCGAGAACGCCGACTTCGCCGAGAACGTCGAGACGGCCGAACTGGTGTTCATTGGTCCGCGCGCGGCGAGCATGCGCAAGATGGGCTCCAAGGCCGGTGCAAAACAGCTCATGGAAGCGGCCGGCGTGCCGGTCGTGCCCGGCTACAGTGGCGAGGACCAGGACGATTCGCGCCTGCGCGCCGAGGCTCAGCGCATTGGCATGCCATTGATGATCAAGGCGGCCCATGGCGGTGGTGGAAAGGGCATGCGCATCGTCCGCGACCTGGCCGACTTCAATGCGGCGCTGGCGTCGGCGCGGCGTGAGGCGAGCAATGCTTTTGGCCGCGACCGGATGCTGCTGGAGCGTTACATCGAAACCCCGCGCCACATCGAGTTCCAGGTCTTCGGCGATCGACATGGCCAGATCATCCATCTGAACGAGCGTGAGTGCTCGGTCCAGCGGCGCTACCAGAAGATCATCGAGGAGAGCCCCTCACCCTTTCTCGACGCGGAACTGCGCGCACAGATGGGCGCCGCGGCGGTCGCGGCGGCGCGCGCGATCGACTACCAGGGCGCCGGAACGGTCGAGTTCATCGTCGGCCCCGACCGCGGCTACTGGTTCATGGAAATGAACGTGCGGCTCCAGGTCGAGCATCCGGTCACCGAGGCGGTACTGGGACTGGATCTGGTCGAATGGCAACTGCGGGTGGCCTCCGGTGAGCCGCTGCCGCTGACACAGGATCAGCTGCGTCCGCGAGGCCATGCCATCGAGGCCCGACTGTACGCCGAAGACCCGGATCAGGGCTTCCTTCCCGGCTCTGGTCGCTTGCAGCGGCTGCGCCTGCCGCTGGACGAGGTCGGTCTGCGGGTCGACGCCGGCGTTGAGGAAGGCGACGAAGTGAGCGTGCACTACGATCCGATGATCGCCAAGATCATCGCTCACGGCGACGATCGCGAGCAGGCTCGCCGGCGACTGCTGCTCGCCCTGCGGCGCAGTGTCGTGGTCGGCCCCAAGAGCAATCTCGATTTCCTCAGCCGACTGCTCGACCACCCGCGCTTCATCGATGGCCAGATCGATACCGGCTATCTGGATCGGTCACTGGACGAGGTGCTGGGCGACGCCAACCCGACCACGCCGCGGGCGCTGGTCGCGGCAACCCTGCGCGCGTTGCTGGAAGAGGAGGCCGATGCGCTCGCCGACGCACACGGGGCCGACGCGGACTCGCCCTGGCAGCGTGCCGACGGCTGGCGATTGGGCCATCAGGGCAAGCGCCTGCAGCGCTTCGAGGTCGACGGCCAGCCCGCCATCGCGGTGGTCCACGGCAGCGACGGTGCGTACCAGATCCAGTGGCCCGGGCTGCCTGAAGTGCGAGTCGAAGCCGCTGCGCTGGAGGTTGATGAGCTGACCTGGCAGGACTCGCAGGGCCGGCATCTATGCGCGGTCTATGCGAGTCCCGGCGGCTATCAGGTCATCGATGCCGGCCGCCGCTTCCATGTACGCCACCTACCGGCCTTTGCTCGGGAAGGCAGCGCTGAAAGCCATGCCGACACGCTGCGAGCGCCGATGCCCGGACGGATCGTCGCGGTGCGGGTGGCGATTGGCGCCGAGGTTGCACACGAGCAGGAATTGCTGGTGATGGAGGCGATGAAGATGGAACTGTCCTTGAAGGCACCCACCGCCGGCCAGATCAGCGAATTGCGGGTCGAAGTGGGCCAGTTCGTTGAAGCCGATGCGCTGCTGGTGCGGATCAAGGCCAAGGCGGAGGCATCCGCATGAGCGGGGCCAGCACGAAGCGCAATACGAACACCGACCACGTCCGGATCGTCGAAGTCGGCGCCCGTGACGGGCTGCAGAATGAAAAGCAGATCATTCCCACCGCAACCAAACGCCAGTTGATCGAAAGCCTGGTCGCCTGTGGATTGCACTATGTCGAAGCGACCAGCTTCGTCAGCCCGAAGTGGATCCCGCAACTGGCCGATGCCGAGGAACTGCTGGCCAGCCTGGAGCGACCGATTGGGGTGGTCTATCCGGTGCTGGTGCCGAACTTCAAGGGCTACGAGCGCGCCGCCGCTTGTGGAGTGAGCGAAGTGGCAGTGTTTACGGCCGCCTCGGATGCCTTCAACCAGCGCAACATCAACGCGACCACGGCCGAGTCCTTTGAACGCCTGCGGCCAGTGACCGAAGCCGCCCGCGCCGACGGGGTGCGCGTGCGCGGCTATGTCTCGACCGTGCTCGGCTGCCCCTATCAGGGCGACGTGCCGCTCGCCGATGTGGTCGAGGTGGCCGAGCGCTTGTACGGGATGGGCTGCTACGAGATCTCGCTCGGCG
>JBGTIE010000192.1:0-4898 GCA_041745855.1 Lysobacterales bacterium
TTTTCGCATGTGCTGGGCGACCGTCTGCCGCCATCCGCCAGCGCGGCGCGGCCTGAGCTGGCCGGGCGTGGCTTCGAGGCGATGGGCGTCTCGCTGGTGTTGCATCCGCGCAATCCCTACGTGCCCACCACCCACCTCAACGTGCGGCTGTTCTGCGCCACCGCTGCTGACGCCGAACAGGTGTGGTGGTTCGGTGGTGGCTTCGATCTGACGCCGTACTACCCTTTCGACGTGGACGCGCGACACTGGCACCAGGTCGCGCACGATCTGTGCCTGCCCTTCGGCGCGGCCGTCTATCCGCGCTACAAGCGCTGGTGCGACGAGTACTTCTATCTGAAGCATCGCGATGAAACCCGCGGCGTCGGCGGGCTGTTCTATGACGACCTACACGAAGGCGGCTTCGAGCGCTGCTTTGCGCTGACCCGCGCGGTCGGCGAAGGTTTTCTGGACGCCTACCTGCCGATCGTCGAGCGCCGTCGTGATACGGCCTTCGGGGAGCGCGAGCGCGAGTTTCAGTTGTACCGGCGCGGCCGCTACGTCGAATTCAACCTGGTCTACGACCGCGGCACCCTGTTCGGCCTGCAGTCTGGCGGCCGCACCGAATCGATCCTGATGTCATTGCCACCCAGGGTGCGCTTCGAGTATGGCTACCAGCCCGAAGCGGGCAGCGCCGAAGCAAGGCTGAGCGAATATCTGCAGCCGCGGGAATGGGTCCAGATCGGCAGCTAGCCCGAATGTTTCATAAACCTTCTACTGCGGCCGCCGCCCGCTTTCATCACGCTGGGCACGTCGTGGCGCGGTTTGCTCCCATTTGTCGGCTCCTGACAGCCCTCAACAGACCTACTTCCCGCGCGCGCTCGCCAGCTCCGTACCGATCCGCTTGGCTGCCCCGCTCATGAAAGTGCCAGTGTTTTGCAGCGCGTTGGAGGAGGCGCCAATAGGTAACGGCCAGCTGTTGCGGTCGACCTTGAAGGTGCCCAGAATGCGACCGTCGCTGTTATCACTGACGACGACCTCGGCCTCGAAATGCGCCTGGCCGATGAAGCCAGTGACCATGCGCGCAACTACATTGCCCTGTTCAAAGCGGGTGATGGTGCCAGTCACCCGCAACGCCGGGCCCTCCAGCGCTTCGCGTGAGACTTCATCATGTGCACCGCGTTCGCGCAGCTGTTCGGCAATCAGATCGGCAAAGGTGACTGCGGCTTCGGCGACCTGGGCAAGGTACTTGGCCTGCTTCTCGTCGCCGCGCGCATCGCTGGTCGCGCTGACCGCGAAATCCAGTACCTCGACCCGGGGAAAATCGCGGATATCGCGGCGATGCTGGCTGGACTCGGTATGCAGCTTGGAGGTTGATCCACAGGCCGCGAGCATCAGAATCACGGCGAGGACGCAAGACAGACGGCAGAACAGGCGTGGCGACACGGCGGCATTTCCTGTGAGATGAAGTCCATAGGTTAGCGCCAGCGAAGAGTGAAATGGGGAGCGAGCTGCACGGGGCACACGCCTCAGCCTCCCGTTGCCTGATTCAGAATCGGCCTTTTTTGGTGGACGGGGCAGCTTGTGTGCCACACGCCGCGCCGCGCCGTGCCGAAACGAATTGCATGTCAATATGAACGAGAGTAGCTTTCCAATTGCGGGAATCGTCCCGCAATCACGCACCAAGGGGAAGGTCATGCATTTGCCAAGCTGGATTTCGGTATTGCTTTTGCTGTGCGCCAGTTCGCCGCTATTCGCGCAGGATCGCGCCTACACCGAGGGAACGGTCTCGGTAGTGACGTCGGTCAGGGTCATGGATGGACAGGGCGAGACCTACTTGAACTACCTTGCGAAGGAGTACAAGCCAGTTATGGAAGCACAGAAGAAAGCTGGAAATGTGCTCAGCTACACCGTCTATCAAACAATGGCGCGCTCGCCGAATGATCCGAACATGTATCTGGTCGTGACCTACCCGAACATGGCGGCCTTCGATGGTCTGGCCGACCGCAACGAGAAAGTGGCGATGGAAGTAACCGGACGAGATCGCGCGGGGGCTGCAGCCGCCAGCGTCGAACGCGGCAAGATGCGCGAGATACTTGGCAGCGAGATGATCCGCGAGCTCGTGCTCAAGTAACCAGTGCTTCTCAAAGCAACCCGGCGCGATCGTCGCAAATCGTGTAGTGTCTAAATTCCTTTTTCTCGTTTCCCCGGGTCGCGTTGCCCGCGCAGCGTGGAACGCGATCCGCAGCCCCGTCTTTCGCCGGTGCGTTACAAGAACAACTCCGCTTTATCGAGTGGATGAAATGGAAGTCCCGAGCTACGAGTCGATACCGATACCGACCCCGACTCCCCGCTTCCCATCGTTGCATCAGCTTCAATCGCACCTGCAAGCCGCCGGGCGCGTACCCGACGGCGATCAGTGACATTCCCCCTCGCTCCGATTTACTTCTTCTCCGGTTCCCAGCCCTTGGCCTGCGCTATCGTAGCAGCGGCCGCCGCAGCGGTTTCCTTCATCATCTCCTCGATGCCCTTGCTGGCCCCGGCTATTCCGCCCCAGGCCCACAGCTTGTCAAACGGCGCGGTCATCAATGATCGGTTGGTGGCGCCGTCCACCACATTCAGCGTCCCTTCGAAGCTGGCGGCACCCAGGCCGATCAGGATGAAGCGAGCCACCTTGCTGCCGGGTTGGTACTTGGTAATCGCTCCGCTGACCATGCACTCCCGATCCAGACCGCGTGGAGTCCTGCCCGTTTCGACGCTCTGAAAGATTGGACCGAAATCGTTGGCCAGCCTCGCAGCAATATCTTGTGAAAACGAAATGCCGGTGGAGGCGTCCGCCTTGCCTCCGGACGGAACCGAAAAAGGCGCGACGGTGACGTGCTCGCACTCGCGCACATCGGCAATTGCGCCGTCGGTCTTGAGCGTCTTGGCCTTGGTGGACTGCGACGACGCACAGGCTCCAAGGGTCAGGGTAGCTGCCGCCATGACGACGACGAGCGCGGGACGCGACAGTTGCTGTGTATAGGTCATGCGGGTGATCTCAAGGGCGCCGGAACGTTCGGGCGGCTGGATTGTGCACGCCAACGTGCGATCACGCCAGCACTCGTGCGGAAGGTCAGTTCGCGCGGCGCAAAGGCCCTTTGCATAGCGCGGTCGGGGTGACGAAACTAGACTAATTAGCCGCTGCGCGCCCGCGGTCCCACGCAAGAGCAAGGGCTTGGTCGGGACGCCCGGGCGAGGCGGTCTGGGATGCGTCGCTCGGTGTTGTCTTGCGGCGAACTGTGGTCGGTGACCGCGGTCGCCTGCAAGCAGCCTTCACAGACTAGAGCGCCGCTGAGCCCGATCGGAACTGGCTACGCGCTGCCGCCCGCCGCTCCACGCCGATCGGCCACAACGGCCTACCAGAGCTGGAACCGCTCCTCTGGGCCCTGGGCCCTGGGCCCTGGGCCCTATGCCCTGGGCCCTGCTCTACTCAGCTCTCAGCCCTGAAAAAGAGAGCCAAATCAACAACGCCCCCAACCCCAGCCGGTAAATCAGAAAGGGCGTCATGCCGATCTTCGACAGGATGCGCAGGAACAGGGCGATGCAGGCCAGGCCGGCGATGGCCGAGGCGATCATGCCGAGGAAAAACGTGCTCAGCGGGGTGCCGTCGCCGCCTTCGAACAATTCCTTGGCGGCGTGCAAGGCGCCCAGGCCGATGATCGGCACCGCCATCAGGAAGGCGAAGCGGGCGGCGGCGGGTCGGGCCATGCCGAGGAACAGCGCGGCGGTGATGCAGATGCCCGAACGTGAGGTGCCGGGGACCAGTGCGAGCGCCTGGGCAAAGCCGATGATCAGCACGATCTTCGTGTCGAGTTGGTATTCGTCGCGGCCGTCGACCTTGCCGCGCTGCCAGGCCCACCACAGCAGCAGTCCAAAGCCGATCTGGGTCGCGGCGATGACTTCGTGCCGGCGCATCGCCAGCGCCAGCCCGTCGAACTGGGTCATTACCAGTGCCGCCACCGCGGCCGGCAAGGTCGCGATGCCGAGTAGCCAAAGCAGCCGTTGGTCCGGATCCAGCGTCACCCCTGGCCGCCAGGCGATCGCCGCACACCCCATCCGCAGCCACTGCTGCCGGTAATACACCAGCACCGCCGCCAACGTCCCCAGATGCAGTCCCAGATCGAACAGTACGCCCTGATAGGACCAGCCAAACAACTCCGCGGCCAGGAACAGATGCGCGGACGAGGAGATCGGCAGGAATTCGGTCAGGGCCTGGACGATGGCGAGGGTCAGGACTTGGAGGGTATCCATCAGCCCGCACCATCGGGCCAGGAGAGCAGGGACCAGGGCCCAGGGCACAGGGCCCAGCGAAGCGATTCAGGCTTGCCGGCAAGTCCGAGGTCCGGCCCTGGGCCCTTGGCCCTGTGCCCTGGGCCCTTGGCTTCGAAATCCCGATCAATCATCAAACACTCATCCTTCCCCGACACGCCTCCACAAACGCGAGTCGCAAAACGCGCTTCTCCGTCGGCCCGACGCCGTCAGGCCAGAGCTGGCCGAAGCGCCACATCAGGGGTTTGTCGTAGCGGGGTGGGATGCCCTGGCGGGCGACGGACCAGGAGTCGATGATTTCTTCGAGTTCTTCCAGGTCGAGTGAGGCGCTGAAATCCAGGGCCAGCGTGCGGGTGGCCTGATTCAGGTCGCTGCCGGGCGGCAGGCGTTCGATCAGCAGCCCGGGGCCGTGCGGGGCGTCGTCGTCGCGGTAGTGGGACTCTTGCGGCGGACCGGCACTGGATCCGTTGGGGTGGGCTGCGTCGTCGTCCGCGTGCCCATCATCGTCGTCGTGATCGTCGTCAGGCTCGTTCTCGCCAATGCTGGGCCGGATGCTCATCCAGCGCGCGACAGCGGCCTGGTCCCATAGCGCGACGCCGTCGGCTTCCATC
>JBGTIE010000193.1:0-3764 GCA_041745855.1 Lysobacterales bacterium
CATCCGCGAGACCGCGCGCAAGCTCGGCAACGGCGGCGATCAGCTACAAGCCGTCGCTGGCGTCCCCGGCACCGGCTCGCTGTCGATCAGCATCGCCCAGTACCTCAACCTGGTCGACTGGACCGGTCGCCAGATGCATCCAGGCAAGCGCGGGAAAATCGATCCCGAGCGGCCGCGGATACTCGCTCGCCTTGGCCTGACCGATCACAGCTGGACCACCCAGGTCAAGGCGACCGAGAGCGACTTCTACCGCGTCATTGGTGCGGCCGAATCGATCATCGACTACGCCAAACGGGCCGGGCAGAACTGGTTCCAAGGCCTTGGCGTGGCGCGTGAACTCTGCAAGATGAGACCGAAGCCGGGCTGAGCTGCCCGGAAGGCCCCGAAAGCCTCGCCAGCCGATCGGTTGGCGGGCAGGCGTGGCGAGAAACAGCAAAAGTCGCTGCTAATCCGGTCCAAGGGTAGCTAATCACGCCCCTCAGCTGCCTGTAGGGCGCCAAAAACCCTCAACTCACAGCGCGTACCGCTCAAACGCGCCGGTCCTTGCCGGTCCTCGAAGATGGCTCGGGAAAATCCATGTGTCCCCGGTTCTCGGGTTCTCGCGCTCCTTGGTTCTCTCCCCCGGTTCTCTCCGGACTGCGGCGCTCCGCGCCGTTTTGGATGCTATTCCTACTGATCAAAGCCGTCGCTGAAGAGCGGCCCGGGCAGCCCAAGAAGGGCGATCTTGTAGCTCGTTTCACCGCCCGCCGTATTGAAGTCTCCACCGACGATAATCTGGTCGCCGCAGGCTGATATCGCGCTGACGGAGCTGGGACTCGGCACGTTGTATCCAAAGCCGACGCCGCCGCCTAGTTCGGTCCATTGCTGAGAGTCTGGGTCGAGCAGGCCGATGCTGTTCAACTGGACTCCAACCATCCCGAAGAACCTACCGGCCACCAGCAGCTGTTCATTCCGGTACAAGAGCGTGTTGACGCTCCTGATCCCATTTACAGATCCCCCTGGAGTAGACCATTGACCGCTGTCCAGATCGAGCCGGGCGATCTCGGAAGCCGGCACTCCACCGGCCGATTGAATGATGCCCCCGACATAGAGCGCCCTGCCGATCACCGCCATCGTCGAAACCGATCCGATCACTCCGCTTGAGGGCACGCTCCAACTGTTGGTCGCCAGATCGAAGTGCGCCACACCGCTTGCCGCCAGCCCTCCCGCTTCCTGGAAGATGCCTCCCACATGCACGGCGGTATCGGAGACTGTCAGAGCGTAGGTAAGGCCTCCGGTTCCGTTCTGTGGGCCATCACCCAGAGTCTGCCAGGTGTCCAGACTGAGGTCGTATCGGGCCACCCGTCTGGCGGCCAATCCACCGACAAATGAGAAACTCCCTGCGACGTATAGCTGGTCGCCAACGACTTGAAGGTCGCGCACGAAATTGTTCGGGCTGCCCCCCGGCAAGGCTTCCCACTGACCCGTATCCCAGCGATAGCGTGCGAGGTAATTGGCCGGAGCGCCTCCGACGCTGAAGAAGCCGCCCCCGATATAAAGGAAATTTGGCGTCATTGCGCTCGCCGTCACGAAACTCGATAACTGATGATCGACTATGCCACCGAGTGGGCTGATCTGGTGGGTCCGACAGTTCATCTGCGCGATTCCCGCCGCCTGGACCCCGCCGATTTCCGTGAAGTCCCCCATCAGGATCGCCCGATCATTACCGCTGGCGATCTCGTAAACTCCGCCATTGGCCGCAGTCGTGGTTCCTTCGCCTACGCTGGCCCAGGATCTGGTCGGCGTCTGGAACCGGGCAACGCCTTGCTGCGCCTGACCACCGGCCGTGCGAAATCCACCGGCGACATACAGATCGGAACCAACGGAATACAGCCCGAAAATGAATGTAGATGCGTTGCCGACACCGGATCCGAGTGGTTGCCAGCGGTTGAGCATCTCGTCGAATCGAGCAATATTGTTCGCCTGCACGCCATCAATCGCCGTGAACTCGCCACTGGCGTACAACTCGCCGCCCGCGATGCGCAGGCGCCGTACGCCCTGTAGTGCGGTCACCACACCCTGGCCCATGGGGCTCCAGCTCTGGGTAGCGCGACTGAATCGCGCCACATGGTCCGTGGCAAGTGGACCAACCGTATCGAACCAGCCGCTGACATAAATGTGTTCCGCATCCGACTCGATGGCGAGTACGCCTTGATCGGCGCCTGATCCCAGCGCACTCCAGCTGTTTCCTTCATCAGGCGACAGGATCGCAATATTGTTGGCGGCGATACCTCCGATGGTCTGGAAGGACCCACCCACGATCAGCTTGTCGCCGTCGGCGTGAAGGGCATTGATGTTGTCCTGAAACACGCCAATATCGATCCAGGTACTAGTAATCGGGTCAAAGCGTTGCAGGCCTGGATTGCCGAACTGCAACGCCGCATAGACTTGCCCGGAGACTTCAGCCATATCGCGGATGCTGACATCCAGGCCCTGCGGGGAGTTGGGTGGCACATCCCATTGACCGGAAGTCAGATTCAGGCGTGCGAAAGACCACTGTCCGGCTACGCCTGGAACCTCCATGCCAGTGCCACCGACGTAGAGAATGTCATTCGAGAGCAGCAAGGCAGTGACCGGTCCGGTGAAATCGGCTGTGGCTGCCAATGCCGAAAACTCATTCGTGGCGGGGTCATACCTGGCCAGACTGCGGGCATCGACGCTGCCACAGGCATTGAAGTAACCGCCCACGATGATTGATCCGTCGGGCAACTCAACCACCGCATTGGGCGAGCCGCTGCACCCACGCCCGTTCCAGCCAAGACTGGTCCAGGTCGCGTCGGGCGACCCGGCGAGCAGAGTGTGACCACTCAATAACAACAGTAGACCAATGCACCAGCGCATACGATTCTCGGGTCGGGCGGTGGCCGAGCATGCCACCGCCTCTGAAAACAGGCAACGCGCAGTCCGCGATGCGGCTGCAAGGCCTGATGGCCCAAAATAGCGCCAGGAAGCAATCCGCGCTCCCTTCGCGTCAGCGGCGCTCGTTGCTTCGCATCGAACTAGGCGATCCGCGTTCAGCCAATATTTCTGAGCCGGCTTTTCGCCCTTGCCCTTACTCCCTACTCCCGACTAGAAGCCACCGATTACCGTTGCTGCATCAGTTTGAATCGCACCCCGGTCAGCCAATCTCGCCGTCAGCGCCTTCCGCGTCATCAGCCACAGTCGCGGGCAATCGCTTGCTCGGCTCCACCCCCAGATCCCGCAACCGTTCGGCCTGGGCGAGCAGGTTGCCGCGGCCTTGGCTGAGTTTGCGGAAAGCCTGGTCCAGCTCGCTGTCGGCGCGGCGGACGGCGCCGCGGGCTTGTTCCAGGTCGGTCACGAAAGCAGCCAGCTTGTCATACAGCTTGGCGGCGCGGCGAGCGATCTCGTCGGCGTGCTGGTTGCGCTGCTCCTGCCGCCAGACATGGTGGACGGTCTTCAGGGTCGCCAGCAGCGTCGAGGGAGAGACGATGACTACGCGCTGAGCAAGGGCCTGCTCGTAGAGCTCCGGCGCGGCGCGCACGGCGTCGATGAAGGCGCCTTCGATCGGCACGAACATCAGCACCAGATCGAGCGAGCGCTGCTCCAGCCAGCGCTCGTAACCGCGCCCGGCCAGATCCTGCACGTGCTTGCGGATCGAGGCCAGGTGCTGTGCCAGCGCCTGCTCGCGCGCAGCGCCGATGTCGGCGACGGCAAAACGCTCGTAGGCGGTCAGCGAGACCTTCTCATCGAGCACCAGCGCGCGC
>JBGTIE010000194.1:0-11369 GCA_041745855.1 Lysobacterales bacterium
TAATAACCCGGCAACGACTGAGATAGATACAGCATGCACCCCTTGTGGCTGCGGCACTGGGCGAGGTAATGCGAGTCGTGGCTATTGACGAATTGCTGCGATTCGTCGACCCAAATGACGTTTATGGCGTCGCCATCCGTGACGTGCCGTCGGAGCACGGCCCGTTGCGTGAGGAACTTCCAGCCGCTGGCGACGAACTTGCCGATGTCGCCCCATTCCGCCGGGGCCATGTCCACGAGCACCCACTTGCCACGGAACATGTCGTCGGGCGTAACATTGGTTGCCGTGCTGACCAGCTCGCGGACGACGCCGGTGTTGAAGACATGTAAGATGCCCAATACGCCCGTGAGAATGCTCGATCTGGTCTTGTCGGCCATGTTCGGGTACTCGCCGAGCCAGAATTCCTTGGCCAACTCAAAGTCATGCGCTTCGATGGGCGACTTGTCCTTCTCCCAGGCAGCCTTGAGGCACTGGTTGTGGAACTGCGATTGCCACTCCGGCGAACCGATTTGCAGCGGGTTCATCGCCGCCGTGCTGATGAACCGTTGCAGGTCCGGGGCACTCACCTTGCCGGTTGCTTGTTTCACCACTTCGACGGCGTTGAAGATGAGCCTCTCCTGCTCGCGCTGCCAGAAGTCAGCGTTTTCACCGGACGCGGTGTCATTGGACCGAAGTGTCTCACCAATGGTCGTGATGACCTTGGTGATGTTGCGGGTATGGCCGCCGGCCTGCATTTCGTAGGCCAGGAAGTTGAACCGCAGAGGCTGGTCCGGTGTGAAAACAAGCAGGTCGTCAGCGCGGCCGGCGACAGCGAAGATGTCTTTCCACATCGCGGTATCTTCCGGCTTGGCCGCGAGAATCAGTCCGCCGCTGTTGCCGTATCCGACAATCGCCCTGGCCAGTGCCTTGCCGCTCGATGAGCTTTTTCCAGAACCTGTGCGGCCGAAAATGGCGATTCCGCCCGATAGGATGTCCCGGACCGTCAACACGTCGCTGTCGCTCCAGCGCAGCAATGCCGCATCGAGGGCGTCCCTGACCTTGTGGTGAATCTTCGGGCGGCCGGTCAGCAGGGCCGAGGCCATGCACAGCACACCGCCGCCGCCAAGTGCCAGCGCCGCCAGCTTGTGATCGGGGTTGCCGTACTCGACGAGGCCGGCGGCACTGCACACCACCGCCAGGCCGAAGCCAGCACGAATCGTGGGATGAATACTCATGCGGCACCTCCGGCCTTCTTCGCCTTGTCCTTCATCACGGCTGAAAAGGTCTTGGCATCGAGTCCCTGCTCGCGGGCGCGCTTTGCTTCCTTCTGCGCTTCACCGAGTGCCTCGATGAGTTCATCCAGCGACAGTTCCTGCCCGGAGACGGTCACGCTGAGGCCAGACGGCAACGCACAGGTGATGCGTTTGACCCGCACCTGGGGTGTGGACTTGCTCTTCTGTTTGCGAACATGGTCCGCGAGCGCGTCGCGGGAGGTGCCGGCGAGTTTCAGCCGCAGAAGCTCCGCCTGCTGCTCCTGCGGTGCCCGGCTGATCTCGTAGCAGGCGGTGATGCCGATCTGCCCGGCTTCGAGTGCTTCCTGCACTTCGGGAATGCAGCGCGACGGTGCCATGTATTTCGTGACCGTCGATTCGCTCAGCTTCAAATGGCTGGCCAGGTCCTTGTTGGACCACTGCGGATTGAGCCGCAGCAGTTCCTCGCAGGCGCGGAACTTCTCGCAGTCGCGAAGGTCGGCACGGTGGAGGTTCTCGCTCAGTTGCAGGATGCGAAGTTGAGATTCGGAGAGCGGCTCTTCCGAAATGACGACCTGCAATTCCGCCAGGCCGACCAGAGATGCCGCCCGCAGCCGCCGTTCGCCGGCAATCAGCAGCCCGTCAGGACGGGCGACGACCGGCTGAAGTTGCCTGACCTTCAGCGATTCGCCAAGCTGGCGAAGCTCTGCTTCATCGAAGTGCTTCCGCGCTTGTGGGGCGGTCTTGAACCAGGACAGGGGTTTAGTTGCGAGGGTTGCCATATCGTCTTGCTCCTTTCGGTTTCTCGCCGGTTACCCGGCGACTTGTTTGCGGTTCGACCTTTCACGAGAATGATAAAAGCGATGCGTGGAAGGGTCTTTCCCGCGAACTGGAAACGAACTGGAAACCTGCTGGAGATCTTCAGGCAATCCGGCGCGAGGAGAGAAAAACGTGGCGAAATCACCGAGACCATCTGCCCGAAAAGACGCGATCCGGATGCTTCGCGAAGCCAAAGGATGGGGTCAGCAAGCGCTCTCGGATCGCGCGGTTGTCTCGATCAAGACGCTCAACAGCATCGAGCAGGGAAAGCCCGCGCAACTGAGCACCTTCGCCAAGATTGCCAAGGCGCTCGGCGTGGAACCGTCGGCATTTCTCGAAGGGCACCAGACGAACGCGCCGGCAGCGGATCAGGCCGAGAGGCGGGTCGAGGTCAAGATTACGCTGTCGATACCGTTTGAAAATTTCGACGAGACGGAAGGCCTGGACCGTCTTGTCGGTCTTTTTACCTCGCTCATGAACGCCAAGAACGCCGTTACCATCACCGGCCTGTCACCAGGCAGCGTCCAGCTAACGATGCTGGTCGATGAAGAGGACGTCCCTCGACTCATGCAGGCGTTCGCGCAGGGAAAACTGGACGCAATCCAGGCAACCGAGATCATGGTGAATGAAGCGTGTTTGCGGCTGGCCGGGGCAGCAAACGTGGAGCAGTGGAAAAGCCGGGCGGATTTCCTCATCGCCGCCGCTGTGACCATCCGCCGCATGCTCGTCGAGAATGCACTGCGCAAGCAAAGCCTGAAACGGGATGGCGGATTCCTGCGGCGACAATTGAACGAAGATGTTCCGCCCAGCCTGCCGGAAACGCCGGAAGACCTGCTGGCCCTGGATGAGGCGCTTCAGAAACTCGCCGGTGCCAATCCGCAGGCGGCCGAACTCGTGCAACTTGTGTACTTCGCTGGAATCACACTCCAGGAAGCAGCACGGACTCTCGATGTTTCCCCGCGCACCGCCGAGCGTTTATGGGCCTATGCCCGCGCCTGGCTGCGTCGGGAAATCGACGGCGACAGTAGTGCGAGCGAGGATTCCTGAAACATCCTAGCCAAATCTGGCCACCGATTGTGCATTGGGACAGCAGCATCTTGCGTCTCGCCTCTACACTGATCTTTTCAACAAATCCATCTCTCGAATGCTTTGGGCGCGTCGCCATCCGGGCGACCGAGTGCTTCCGGGCTCCGCTCCGCTGCGGTCCTGCCGGACGGCTACCGCCCCCCTCTCGCCCTCATCGCGCAAAAAAAACGGGGGAGAATCCCCCGTGCAGTAAAGGATGCCCTTCGGCGACCAACATGGCCTCCTCCCCGATCTTCCGCGCTCGCAAAGCCTCGCTTGTGCAGACCGGGTGCCCCTCCATGCCGGTCGTCCTTGACTGCCCTCCCCCCTTACCATTGGGGCTTTCGCCCCCTTCCGCCGAAAAACGCTATTCGCGTTTCGCGTAAGGGGGATTCATCAAGAAACAGGCGACAAGCAAGGCTTCCGTTGGTCGCCGGGGAATCCTGCATAGACAGCCGCTAACGCTGTCGGCATCACTTGTGCCGAGTGCCTGTGCGGGATTGGTACTACCCAGGACGCCGAGGACTCTGTTTGCCGCCGGCAAGAGACTGACCACTTCGCCAGCATGGCGACTACGATGGCTTGTTTGACGCCATCTGCTCCAGAAAATCGGCCCACCACTGTATCATTTCCCGGCGTTCTGGGAGGTACTGCGCATGATTGTAAGCCGCCCTGACCTGATTCCGTTCGTTGTGGGCAAGCTGGCGCTCTATCACGTCTGCACGAAACCCGTGCTCATTCAAAATGGTACTGGCAGTCGAACGGAACCCGTGGCAAGTGGCTTTAGAGTGATAGCCCATGCGATAGAGTCCGTATAGCATGGTGTTCTCGCTCATGCAGCCAGACGGCTTGTGTTGGTTCGGAAATACATAGCGCCACTGTCCGGTGAGAAGCTGCAATTCCGCCAGCACTGCTATCGCTTGCCGCGACAGTGGCACGATGTGGGGATCACGCATTTTCATGCGCGCGGCAGGAATTCGCCATTCAGCCTTTTCCAAATCGATCTCCGTCCACTCTGCACCTCGCAGCTCGCCGGTACGCACAAACGTCAGCAATAGAAGTTTCAGTGCCAGCTTCGTTTGCAAGCTACCATCATACGCTTCCAGCTTTTGCAAATACTCCGGCAATTCGTCTGCCTTGAGATAAGCCTGGTGTTTTCGAACTGGAGGCTTCAATGCGCCGCGCAAGTCTACTGCCGGATTGCGCTCGGCCCGTCCAGTGGCAATGGCATACCGGAAGACTTGGCCTGATGCCTGGAGAAGTCGCATCGCCAGGTCGAGCGCTCCTGTATTCTCGACGATGCGGAGAACAGCCAGAAGTTCTGGCGCACTAATGTCCGCTATTGGCCGGTCACCAAGCTTGGGGAATACGTGTTTTTCCAGCCGCGTCATCATCGCCTCACCATAGCCGGTTACCCACTTGTGCCTGCGGCCTTCGCACCATTCCCTAGCAATCGCTTCAAAAGTGGTAACGCTTTTGAGAAGCGCCAGGCGCTTCTCTTCCTTCTTAACTTCGCTCGGATCGCTTCCGGCGGAAAGCAGCTTCCGTGCTTGTGCGTGACGCTCGCGGGCTTCGGCAAGCGATACATCAGGGTATGAACCGAGCGCGAGCAGCTTTTCCTTACCCGCGAAACGGTACTTGTACCGCCACCACTTCCCGCCGGATGGCTGGACCCACAAGAATAAACCGCCTCCATCGGCTAGCTTATATGGCTTGTCCTTAGCTTTAGCATTGCGAATTGCTGCATCCGTGAGCGGCATTGGGGGTAACTCAAACAGTCGTTTATAACTACCCCCATTGTTACCCTCATTTACCCACGGATGTCAACACTCTATTTATGACGCTACCGGACAACAAGTGTGGCTGTGAGTGTAGGTTTATCTGCCACTCGCGGAGTGTACCGGACTTTCCCGGCTTATTAAGTGGTGCGGTCAAGAAGACTCACAATAACCATGTAAGCGTTTGAAACGGCTATATAGTGAAATAGACTCATCAGCCGCATACCCCCAAAGTTACCCCCACAGTCAACAGGATAGGCGAAATGCAACTACGGCACGCTTGTACTAGGAAACAGAGCTATGTGCAAGGAAACGTCTATTCGTAGGGCAATGTCTGCTCGGATAGATCGTTGATTAGCTCGTGGATGTCTTCTGCCCGCCATGCCGTGCATCGTTTAGATAATTTGACTGGCTTCGGAAAGCGTCCTGATTTTACTCCCTCCCACCAGCATGTTTTTCCGAGAGGAATTACCGTTAGCACTTGCTTGAGTCGTAGGAAACCGGTTTCTGGAATATCGTACACATTAACCTCCTTGTCCGTTCAAGGTCCAAATATCTGGCGCTACCAACATCCTCCTGTTGTTGAGCCATCATACGAAGAAACGGACCTATTCTTAGTCCAACTATATCATGATTGAGCTGAAATGTCTCGAAGAAACGCGCTGACAGCCGGTTTGGGCGATCTCAGCAGTCACGGAAGGTGACGCTGTTGGTTCATCTTCGCCAGCAAAGAGCCATATCGACAAGCCACCTGGCAACCCGCAAAGTTCGCCGTTCGTCCAGCGGTTACGCTTCTATTCCTACCACGCTATTCGCGTTTCGCGTAAGGGAGCATTTCAACAAGAAACAGACGGACAGCCGGGCTCCCGATGGTCGCCGGGGAATCCTGCATAGACAGCCGCTAACGCTGTCGGCATCACGTGCCGCGTGCCTGTGCTGGAATTCTGGACTGCGCTTCCTTCATCCCTGACTTATGTCATAATGCGACTGTAGCATGGAATAATCCATCGATAGTGAGACGGCTCTCTGATATACGTCCATATCTCTTTCCGTACGCTTTGCAAGCAATTCAGCTTCGTAGTCCGTTACAGCCGCCGCCGCTTGCCCTTTGTTGATATAAGGCGGTTCTGTCGAAGGCCATCCATAGAGCGAGCATAAAGCTGCAATCGTTCTGTCGAGCCGCTCAGTGATACCGACATGTGTAAAACGATTCCACTCCGGCTGCCCCTCTCCCCCGAATACCATGCTCCTTTCATCGTTATTCGGACCGTATCGCCCCCCTGCCATGAGCCTAGCCTGGACATTGTCAACCAATCGACCTGTTTTATCTGATTCCAAAAACTCTGACAGCGACATGTCAACAACGTCATAGAATACTTTAGGCAGGTCGGGCCACTTCTCTATGGCGATCTTGCGCCAATAGTGATAGGCAGATACAAGTCGCTTAGACGGATCCCGTAACACTGTAATAGTGTCAAACTCTGGAACTCGTTTTGCAAGAGCGCTTGGAGAAATATGCCCACTGAAAAAAGTATATTGTTTAAGTTCCTTCGCGCTATAATGGAGTAGGCTGTAATCCGTATTGTGTGGGCAGATTTGCGCTTCTGGAAATTGCTCCCGTATATATTGTGACAATGACTGCCCGCCGGTTTTGCAAATATGCATAAACAGAAGAGGCCGACCTGCTATCCTGTCCTTTCGCCAGAGTTTTAAGAGTCCCAACTTTCCCATAACCTGCAATTATGATAGTCTCATACAATTCTGTGACATTATGCCTGCATCATGCCCAGTGTCAACTATTGAGTGGAATTACGTGCTGAAAGTCTACAATCCGCTTGACGCGCACCAATGAGACGGATCTCGTTGGGCCTGGGTAGCGAGTGCTCGCTGGCCAAAGGGAGTCCGATGACTTGAGTTCGTGAACAACAAGTCGACTGAGGTGGAGTTCGCTTGAATTGGCGCGATCCTACGGTCATCGCGCCACATCCTTATATTCGGTGGACTCCACTGAATCCGAATCACAATGCAGCTATGCGCATCGGTAGCGAAGTTGCCAAGCAGTGCACTACCGATGCACGAAAAACGAGCTGACACGCGTTCTTGTCTTACATACACAGTAGTCGAGTGCTTCCTCACGACCATTTGAGCTACGCCGAACGACGATTCTACGACGCGCAGCCTCATCAAGTACGTCCACATTTTCCCCTGCCTCCAAGGCTTCCTCGCGGAGAATGCTCGCCTTCAGCAACATGGCCCGGCGCTTTGCGTTCTCCTGCGTCGGATGGGAAATCAATCGAAACCACTCTCGATTGTTGTCTTGAATCCGTCCTTTCCTCGCCTCTCCTTCGAGGCTCCTACCGGCACCCTCGCCCGTGAACTTCAAAAATGGAGCCACAATGTCACGGTGATACTGAGTATGCGACCACGGATTCGACGTGAACAGGTAGTACGCTACGCACTGCTGGAAAGAATCCTGCCCGGTGCACGGGTTCCAATCACCTTGAATCTCAAGCCATCTGCGGGTGTAAAACGCCAGGCTGTCGGGCGCAAATCCACAATCCCAGAGATCCGTGTAGTTGCGAAACCTGTACTTCGAGCACCGCACTCGAAAGACGTGATCGGAATACGCTCCTATATATGGTCTAAGTGCCGTATCCCAGCCTTTTGAGGCAAACCGCATTTCGTCGCTCAGCAGCGTCACGAAATACGCCGAGGGATCGGTCAACCTGAACAGCGGATTATATGCTTTCCCCAGATCAGCGAACCCATTCACCAGAGAGGTCTCCAAATATTGCAGGTGCAAGCGTCGCCTCGACTTTTCCCTTTCAAGCAACGTCGTCATCGCCCGATCGCCTGCATCCACATGAATGAGCACCTCGATACATGACGGGTCGTCCGCTGTCTGCTCAATATTATCGAGTAGCTCCATAACCTCACGCGGACGCTTGCTACTGAGCTGGATGGAGTACACCACTCCTTCTCCAATTGGCCCCGATGGATCGTCTGGCAAATAAATGGGCACCCGCCGAGGTGCGGGCCGTAGACTTCGCTCGCCGAATCGAGACAGCACAGAGTCCCACGCGCGGAGATGCACGGTCACGCACCAACAGCCGAAACGTGTTCGAGCCGCCCTCACCATCGCAGAGCGGGCCGCCTGCTTCACTCGTCCAGGCACTGCGGCAGCAGAATACGCGACCTCCAAGAGGGCGAGCCCCTTCGGAAGGTACGTTGCAATCATGATGAGGATTCCGTTAAGGGGGTACCGCAAGACCCGTTTACCCCCTCCAGCATAGTATAGAACCCAGGGCATCCTCGCGATATTTGTTGCAGTAATTCGCAGCCACGACAGGCGATACGAGAGAGTTCGCACTGGAACTGTCGAGTCACCGCGGACGATACGAAGCTCCCTCGCGTCGGACACGTCTATGACTCGGAGGTCGGATTCACCTCCGAGTTCGTCAAGCAGAATATGGCTCTTGATATGCATTGCACGTCGCTTGGCCTCCTGCTGCATGTTGTGTGACATGAGGACGAACCACGCCCGATTGTTTACGAGTAGTCGCTCCAGCCGCGCTCTTCCTTTGAGATCGAGTCCAGCGCCCTCACCCGAAAAGTGCACGTCCAATAGCGGAATGTCGCGATTGTACTGCACGTGGGAGAACGGGTCGGAGGTAAACAGGTAGAAGGCAATGCATTGCTGGAATGAGTCGGGGCCGAGGCAAGGATTCCAATCCCCACTCAGTTCAAGCCATTTCCGGGTGTAGAATGCGCAGCTATCAGGTGCAAAGCCACATTCCCAGAAATCCGTGTAGTTGCGGAAACGATATTTCGACGCCCGAAGGCGGAACAGGTGGTCTGGATAGTAGCCGACGTACTGCTTGACGATGGTGTCCCACCCTTTTGTTGCGAACAGCATCTCGTCGCTTAGGTTAATGACGAAGTATGCATCAGGGGAAGTCATTTGCAGCAGCGTGTTCAGCGGCTTCCACAACGTGCCATACCCCTGCACCAAGTCCGTCGTAGCTGAACGGATAAAGAACGGGCGGCGCACCGTTTCCTGTGCGACACGTGTTGCCATTGCCTCATCTCCCTGGTCGATATGCACAAGCACTTCGACGTCTGTGGGCACATTTACAGTGCGCTCGATAGCGTCGAGAAATGTCTGGAATTGTGCAGGGCGATTACTATTGAGCTGTATCGAGAATAGCGGCATGGACGTACGGAATTGACAATAGTGATGATAAGAGACGCCGCACGGATACTTCAAAGCATCAACCAGCACAGCAAGTGAGCCAATACAGCATCGGAGGAGGTAATGCAATGAGTATCCGCACACGACTTGGGCTGTCATGCAGTATGTGTGGTGTTAATGTATTACGGCGGGCGGTTGTGGGTGGGGATTGACGTTGACAATAGCGTAGCCATGCCGCATTGTCTTGTGCTTTGAACTATGGACTATGGATGGAAGTATGAAGCACAGAGAAGCACTTGAAATGGCCTTCACAAAGTATGTTAGCGCCTACCGTCGAGACCTAGAGATCAAAGACTGTGTCGAAGCGGCGATACTGGAATATATTCATTTGCAAACGTCAGACATTCGCACCGCGAGCGATCTGGCGGCGAGAGTGAGGGCGTCGAGTGGCAAAAGCGGTCGTGGCGATGTAAACAGCCTTGTTAAAATGGCGCTCACGGAATTGAGAGACTTGTTGCGGACGTAACATGCGTATGCAGTTCTTCCATGACGAACTAATGGCGAAGAGTAGGAACTTACCACTAGGGGGAAACTGCGGAATGCCGTCGTGATATGTGGTGTGCTGGTGTGCGCGGCTGCCTTCGCGGTGGCCTCCACGACGTTCTAAGGTGCCAGCGCAGGGGCGGGCAATTGACGTGGCGGAAGGTGAGTGTTAGGACACGAACCCCGGTGCGTGCGTTCCCAGCCATTCCTTGAGGGCCTCGTGCGACTCGAATTCCGCCACTTTGATGCTGTCGATGGTTGGGCCGGTGTCGCCGACCTGTCGGATGTCCTCCTCACCCATTTCCTGGACCCAGAGCACGCGGTGCCGTTGCAGGCCGGCACGGGCCAGGTCGATGTTGGCGTCATTCAGGGGCCGGTCGAGGTTGCTGCCCCGGATCAGCACCAGGTACACCAGGTCGCCGGTGAATTTCATCAGCAGCCCCTCCGACGGGTTGAAGTGCCAGGTGCCGAGCCAGTTATAGGGGAACCAGATGCTGTTTCCGTCCCGGAAACGGAACTCCACGGCGTCGGCCCGTTCGCGGATGCCCCGCAGATAGCCGAAGGCGGCGCAAGACGCTTCCGTTCCCTCGGCGTCGGCCTCCTTGTTTGGTGGAAGCGCGTTGTGACCCGCCAGATGCGGGTTGCGGCGCAAGCGATCCTGATGGGGCGTGGTATCATCGTGCATTGTCGATCTCCCTCTGCGCTGCCGCGTCTCTTGATGGGACAGATTGCGTAGCATCGCTCCTCGACGCGAATACGCCAAGACCACGAGCAAATGACAGGCGTTTCATGCGATCCTTCAGGGTGGGCTTTTCTGGCGTCGGCTGAGCCAGCTCCGTGGCAGACAGCGGTTCGTCGGGACGGCCCGCCGCCTTGAGCAGTTCCATCCGGTCGTCGGTGAAAATCATCGCCTGTTCCTTGCCGCGTGTCACCGCCACATACGCCGTTCGCTGGCCGGTCGCCGGGAAGGACTCGTGCGAAATGCCAACGAACACCTTGTCCACTGTCGCGCCCTGGCTGGCGTGGCTGGTAGCCACATAGCCGTGAGTAAGATGCCCGAAGTCGTGGTCGATCACCCAGCCATTGTCAACGATGAGATCGCCCCGTTGATTGAACCCCTGCACGGTAAACAGCGAGCCGTTGCTGAGACGATGCTTGCCGTCCTTCGTCTTGCCGCCCGCCGTGAGACGCACGCGGTCGCCGACGGCCAGGGCAAGCTGCATTGGCCGGTAGACCTCGAAGCGTTTGGCCTGGTCGGTCGGCAGTTCCGTCCCCTCACCCGCGACCAGACGCGAGCCCTTCGTGAAGCCTTTGGCGTTCTGGTGGAATTGCAGCAGGTAGCCCGGCTCATATTCGGTGGCGTCGGTCTTCTGGGCATCCGTCAGGTGTGTTGGCACCCATGCCGTGACGTTGCGTTCATCGGCGAGTTTACCCTGTTTTTTGAGTCCAGAGCGAATCGCACCCGTGATGCGATCCCCCTCGGCGTGCGTCGGCGAGACGACGAGAGCCGACTTGTGCTGACCGCCTTTCTTCTTTTCATCGACCGCCGCCAGGTACGCGGCGGCCAGTTGCTGGTTGCGGTCGGCGTCGTCAACCTGCCTGATCCAGCCGAGCTTGTCCAATTCGTCAAAGGCTTCGTCGGTGCGACCCTCGCTGAGTGCTTTGGCGGCCTTCTTATAGTCCCCTTGCTGACGCAGAATGTCGGTGACCTGGGCGACCTTCAGCCCGGCCGACTCTTGCAGG
>JBGTIE010000195.1:0-1687 GCA_041745855.1 Lysobacterales bacterium
GCCAGCCCAGCCAGCCGCCGGCACTGGCCGAGTCGCCCTGCCAGCACAGCGCCCCATCGGCACCGATCAGCTGCAGTTCGATGGCCGGCTCGAACAGGAGCAGCTCATCGATGCGCAGGTCGATATCGACCCGCCAGGGCAGATCGGCGGTCGGTGCGGCCGGATGGGCCGTCAGTTGCAGCGTCATGAAGGTCCGGGATGGGTCAGGGGGGCGGATTATTGCATTCGATGGGCGGCAGTGTGTTCCCAGGGCCCTGAACTCAGGGCTCAGGCAGGTCAAAAGCTGGCGGCTACTTGCCGGTTCCGGACTCGTGCGCGGGGTTCCTTGCCCGAGTACAACTCGGGGTTCCTTTGCCCGAGTGCAACTCGGAGTTCCTTTGCCCTCTGACTGATTGAAAGTTTGAGCCTGACCAATTGAAAGTGAAGGGCCGACCAATTGAAAGAAGTTCGATGCGGATTGATGCTTCGGAGGGTCTGGTGGTTGAAGGGCCCAGGGCTCAGGGCACAGGGCCCAGCAGGGTCAGGAGCCGAAGTGAGGCGAGTCAGAACGCGATCGCTTCGGAGCAACCTCCACACTCACCTTAAGCTGGCTCTGGACTGGGCCCTGGGCCCTGAGCCCTGGGCCCTCAGGCCTTGGCAGGTTCCTCAAAACCTCAATCTTCGCGGCAGGCTTTGATGCGCTACCCCGCCTCCAACTCGCCCCAGCGCTGGTACAGGCGTTCCAGCTCGGTCTGGCGCTCGCCCAGGGCGGTCTGGTCGGCGAGGATCAGGGCGCTGTCGCGCTGGTAGAAAGCCGGGTCGTTCATCGCAGCGGTGCGTTCGGCCAGTTCGGTTTCGAGGGCTTCGATCTGCTTGGGCAGCTGTTCCAGTGCAAGTTGGTCACGATAGCTGAGCTTGCGTTTGGGCGCGGCTGGCGGGGGGCTGGGCTTGGGTGAAGCTGCGGGAGGGCTGGACGCAGCGACCGCCGGTGCAGCGTAGGCGGACTGGGCCGCAGGCAGCTTGCGGTCGCTGTAGCCGCCGACGCATTCGATCACGCGGCCGTCCGGCAGCAGGGTCAGCGTGCTTGTGACGACATTGTCGAGGAAGGCGCGATCGTGCGAGACCAGCAACACGGTGCCGCCGAACTCGCCCAGCAGTTCCTCCAGCAACTCCAGCGTCTCGACGTCCAGATCGTTGGTGGGTTCGTCGAGCACCAGCAGGTTGGCTTCCTTGCTGAACAGCTTGGCCAGCAGCAGGCGGTTGCGCTCGCCACCGGACAGCCGAGTGATGGGTGCGCGGGCGCGTTCGGGGGTGAACAAAAAGTCCTGCAGATAGCCGTAGATGTGCTGGCGGCGGCCGCCGAACTCGATGAATTCGCGGCCCTCGGCGACGTTGTCTACCGCGTTGCGGGTTTCGTCCAGCTGCGAGCGGTACTGGTCGAAATAGGCGATCTGCAGCTGCGTGCCCAGCTCCACCGTGCCGCGCATCGGCTCCAGATCGCCCAGCAGCAGCCGTAACAAGGTGGTCTTGCCGGCGCCGTTTGGGCCGATCAGGCCGACCCGGTCGCCGCGCTGGATCTGCAGGTCCAGATCGAGCACCAGCCAGCGGCCGTCGTCCCAGGCAAAGCCCAGACCCTCGACCTTGGCCACGCGGCGGCCGGACTTGGTTGCCTCGGCCAGGCGGATTCGCGCGATGCCCTCGCCCTCAC
>JBGTIE010000196.1:0-2750 GCA_041745855.1 Lysobacterales bacterium
GCTGCGGATCGGCCAGCGCAGCCAACAGCCCGCCGCGCACCAGGCCACGCACCATGGCATGGCGCAGCACGCGCACAAACAGCACATCGGACAGTCTGTCCAGGGCCAACTGCCGACCCGGCGCCTGGCTGCGCGCCTCGCTCGCCATCAGCCGCGCCAACGATTCAAGTCGGGCGCCTTCCTCACCGTCTTCGCTGCGCAGCAACACCAGATCAGGCAAGGAGGACAGCAGCACCCGTGCACCGACCTCGTCCAGCGCGATGCTGCCGCAGATCAGGTCGGTGCGGGGGCCTTCGCCAGTCTCGACCATGCGGGTGTCGTCACCATCCAGCGCCACTTCCGGGCTGAGCACATGCCAAAGGTCGCGCGGCAGGAACAGCAGATCGCCGGCCGCCATGGCGATCGGGCCGCTGAGGCCTCGCATGTGCAGCCAGCAGGCGCCGCGCACAACCAGATGGAATCCGACCTGGTGTTCGCCGGTGCTGTTGATGCGCCAGGCGCCACAGACGCTGGGGCTGGCAAAGACCGAGGCACGCACCTGGAACTGGGCCAGGATCTCAGAAAGAAGATCTGAATCGGGACGATCTGACATGAATCGGGGACTCCCTGCGACATATCAAGCTTCGATCATAGTCAGAATCTACCCACCGCGCTCACTCAGCGCATTCGCAGGTTGCTTTCGACAATCAGCATCGACGATCGAACCAGTTCACACCCAACGAGGAAAACACCATGTCCAACTTCACCTTCCACAGTGTCGAATCCGCACCGCCTGTCTCACGCCCGCTGCTGCAGGGCGCCAAGGACCAGTTGGGTTTCGTGCCGAGCCTGTACGCCGGCCTGGCCGAGTCGCCGGCAGCACTGGCTGGCTACTTTGATCTTTCCGACCGCTTCGCCAAGTCCAGCCTGAGCCCCACCGAACAGCAGGTCGTGGCGCTGGCGGTGAGCGTGGCCAATGGCTGTCGATTCTGCGTGGCGGCGCACTCCACCATCGCGCGCCACATGGTCAAGGTCGATGGTGCGGTGGTCGATGCGCTGCGTCAGCGTCGCCCGATTGCCGACGCCCGCCTGCAGGCCCTGCGTCGCTTCGCCGAGAGCGTGGTGCGCGAGCAGGGCCGCGTATTGGGGCCGACGCTGGACGGCTTTCTGGCCGCGGGTTTTGACCGTCAGCAGGTGCTCGATGTGCTGCTGGGTGTAGCCATGAAGACGCTCAGCAACTACAGCAACCACGTGTTGCAGACACCGGTTGACGAGGCCTTCGAGGCGGAACGCTGGGAGCCGCTGGCCGAGGCGGCCTGATACCTAGACTGGTTTCCGCAGTCGACCGCTTCCGGCTTCGCACAACGCGTTGATATCGCGAAGCGTTTGCTGATCTACCCACCTCACCCGCTGCGTGCGGCCGCTACTCTCGGGCGCGTTCCAACGCGGAAAACAGGTTCATGCAATCAAACGCTTCCCCGGCGCGTCCGGGGAAGGGTCTGAATTCCACAACGAGAACTCCCGCATGCTTTCCAAACTGAAATCTCCCGGCGTCCTGTGGCGCGACACCTCCGGCCGCCTCGACGGCCTACATGCATGGCTGGCACCGCTCGGCCTGCGACTCATCATGGCCTGGGAATTCGGCGAAGCCGGCTTCGAGAAGCTGCGCGGGGAAAACTGGTTCAGCGGCATCCAGGAGAACTTTCCGATTCCCTTCAACTGGGTGCCGGCCGACCTTAGCTGGGGCATGTCCACCTGGTTCGAGATCATCGGCGCCTTCGCATTGGCGCTGGGCCTTTTCACGCGCTTCTTCGCGTTCTCCCTCTTGATTTTGACCTTCGTCGCGACCGCCGCCGTGCACTGGCCGGAAAGCTGGGGCAGCTTGGCCGAGCTTTGGCAGGGCTACCAGATCCGCAACGTTGATGGGCAGGGCAACTTCAAGCTGCCACTGCTATTCGCGCTGATGCTACTCCCGCTGGTTCTGGGCGGCGCCGGCAAGCTCAGCCTCGATCACCTGATCGGTAATTTCGTGCTGCCAGAGCGGAAGGTAGCGCGAGCCGATGCCATCTCCTGGGCGCTCGCTGGCATCGCTTTCGGATTGCCGCTGGCAACCCTGTTTCCGGCTTTCGGCTTGAGCCTGGCCGGGGTTGGCACACTGGCGCTGGGCTTGCTGCAATGGACGGCGGGCGCCGATCCGTGGCGCAGCGGCGGAAATCGAGGCGGACTGGCACATCGCGCAGCTGATCCCCATGGACACCGCGATGCATGCACTGTGGTGGTCCGCGCACAGTGATGCTGCACTTCTCCGACTGTGGGTATTGATAACCTTGTCTCATGATCCGCCCCTACACAAGCGCGGAGTGACCTTCGGCAAAATTTCGACTTGGGGAAGAGCGCGCCAGCTCAAGTCGCCAGCTCCTAGCCTTAAATGACAGGCGCCCATTGCAACGAGGCGGCCAAGCTGGCCGCCATGCGCCTTGCTGACGTGCGTGCTCGTCTGGCGGACCTCGCGCGGATGGAAAAGGGCGTTGTCGAGGCTGGTCAGCGAGTGCGACGCGCACCACGAAAAAGTCTCCTGTCCCCTGATCGCGGCGTTGGAGGGTGGCTGAAGCAGGGCTTTGTTTCGTGGCGATTTCCGCCAATGTGATCGCCTTGCGTCGTTCGACCATTGTCCGGCCGCTGCGGGGTTGTCTGTGGCTGAGCGCATCCGTACCGGTCATGGCCCCACGGTGGTCTGTTGGAGTATTTAGATGGACTAATTCAGGATTATG
>JBGTIE010000197.1:0-16652 GCA_041745855.1 Lysobacterales bacterium
ACCGGATCGAGACGCCGCACGGGCCGGCGGTCTGGCGCCATTATCACCGCGGCGGTCTGATGGCCAGGCTCAGCAGTGATCGCTACCTTTGGAACGGCTTGACGCGGAGCCGGCCGTGGCGTGAGTTCGAGGTGCTGCGGCAGTTGCATGAACAGGGGCTACGCGTACCGCGACCTTTGGCGGCGCAGATCCGGCGCAGCGGCTGGATCTACCGGGGAGACCTGATGACCGCCTGGGTGATTGACAGCGAGAGTCTGGCGCGGCGTTGGCAGGAGCAGCGGATGGAGGCTGCCGACTGGGACGCGGTCGGTCAGGCGATCGGTCGGTTGCACGCGCAATGCTGTGACCACGCCGATCTGAATGCGCATAATCTGCTGTTCGATGCGACCAGCATGGTGTGGATCATCGATTTCGACCGCGCCCGCTTCAGGCCGGCGCCAGGGGTCTGGTGCGAGCGCAATCTGGCCCGTCTGCTGCGGTCCCTGCGCAAGCTGCGCTGTGCGCCGGATACCGCCGATTGGGAGCGCCTGCGCAATGCTTATGCCGGCGCGCGCAACGCGCCCAGTGTTTCCAACCCCGATTCGAGGAGCAATTGCTGATGACTGCCACGCCTGTTCCGCCATTGGTATGCCCGACCACGCCGGCACGGTCCTCGATCACGCACCAACGGTCCGGGCGGTTGACCGTCATACTGCTCGGCTGCTTCGCAGTCTGGCTGTGGATCGCACCGGCCTGGGCCGAGCAGGTCGACGCGCAAGTAGAAGAGCAGTCGGCCGCGCCCTCCGATCTGGCCGCTTACGATCCCGAACTGGCCGCCAGACTCGGCGCCGACGAGCGCGGCATGCGGCAGTACGTGCTGGTGATCCTCAAGACCGGTCCGACACCGGTGACCGACCCGGAGGCACGCAAGGCCATGTTCGCCGGTCATTTCGCCAACATGAAACGCCTTTCCGACGAAGGCAAGCTGGTATTGGCCGGACCGCTCGACGGCGTCGACGGTTGGCGCGGGCTGTTCGTCTATGCCGTCACCGAAATCGACGAGGCAAGGCAACTGACCGCGACCGACCCGGTCATCATCGAAGGCGAAATGGTGGCCGAATACCACCAGTGGTACGGCTCGGCCGGGGTCATGATGCTCCCCGAGATTCACGCGACGCTGGCCAGGGCGGCGCCCTGAGCGCGGTCCCTCCAGTAGTGACCACGCCCGACCCGCGCTTTGCCGGCATCGATCGGCTCTACGGCAGCGGCACGATTGCAGCGCTGCAGCAGGCCTCGGTGCTGGTGGTCGGTCTTGGCGGCGTCGGCTCGTGGACCGCCGAGGCGCTGGCGCGCAGCGGGGTGGGGCGGATCGGCCTGCTCGATGGCGACGAGGTCTGCGTCAGCAACAGCAACCGGCAATTGCATGCGCTTGCGGGACAGTTCGGGCGGGCCAAGGTCGAAGTCATGGCCGAACGGTTGGGCGCGATCCATCCGGCCGCACGGATCGAAGCCGAGCAGGCCTTCCTGACCACCGCCTCGCTCGATCACCATCTGGGCGCTGGCTGGGATGTCATTGTCGATGCCGCCGACAGCTTCAGGGTCAAGCTCGAGAGCATCGTCTGGTGCCGTCGCCGCAAGCAGCCGTTGATCGTCGTGGGTTCGGCCGGCGGTCGCACTGATCCGACCCTGATCCGCAGCCGCGATCTGTCCCGCACCGAACACGACGCGCTGTTGGCGCTGGTGCGCAAGAAGCTGCGCACCGAGTTCGGTTTCCCGCGCAATCCGGATCGTTATTTCGGCATCAGCGCGGTCTATTCCCTCGAGAACGTCCGCTACCCGCAGGCCGACGGCAGCGTCTGCGGCCTGCGCCCGAACGCGCAGGATCTGATCAACGGCAAGCTCGGCTGCGACGGCGGCCTCGGCGCCTCAACCATGGTCACCGCCAGCTTCGGCATGGTCGCGGCGCAGTTGGCGTTGGCGAGGGTGTTGCGAGGCAGAGTTGGCGACTCCGAGGTCTGAAGGTCTGCGACCCGGAGCGTCGCCGCGCCACTTGCCCAAGTACAACTCCTCGGCGCCATCGGGTGCGGCCGTCATTGGGTCTCGACATCGCTGTCAAAGAAAGCACGCACCTTGCCTTCACTTCTGAATGCCATCGGATCAAGGAGGATACGGAGGCTGGCGCTGAGCACGGCTCCGTAGCTCCCAGCCAAAATTCTCGGCGTGCAGAGCACGGTCGATCAGTGTCGCGCTCCTCACTGGAACTGGCTACTGGAACTGCTTTACTGACCCAAGCTAGGCGCCGCGGGCATCGGTCGAGGGCTTCATCCGCCAGATCCTCGGCTGGCGCGAGTATGTGCGCGGGATCTATTGGCTGCACATGCCGGACTATATGGACCACAACGCGCTGGGCGCCGATGCCGCGCTGCCGGCCTTCTACTGGACCGGAGACACCGACTACGAATGCCTGCGCCAGAGCATCGGTCAGACGCTGAAATACGGCTACGCCCACCATATCCAGCGCCTGATGGTCACCGGCCTGTTCGCGCTGCTGCTCGGCGTCCGGCCCAAGGCGGTGCACGAGTGGTACCTGGCGGTCTACGTCGATGCGGTCGAGTGGGTCGAGCTGCCCAATACCCTCGGCATGAGCCAGGCCGCCGACGGCGGACTGATGGCCAGCAAACCCTACTGCGCAACCGGCAAGTACATCGACCGGATGAGCAACTACTGCGGCCCGTGTCGCTACCGCCCGGAGCAGGCCACAGGCGAATCAGCCTGTCCCTTTACGACCCTCTACTGGGACTTCCTCGCCCGCCACCATGAGCGCTTCAGCAAGCACCCGCGCACCGCCCTGCAGTGGCGCAACCTCGAGCGCAAGGACTCGGCCGAGCTATCGGCGATCCGCTCACGGGCGAAGCAAATCCGGGCCGAGCTCGAGCGTGACTGAGTGGACCGGAACGGGAGTTGGCCGCTTCGTTAAGCGCTCGGTCATTGATCGGAGCTTGTTGAAACACTGATGATCCCTGCTGGCCAACTGCTTGGTCGGGGCGCGTAGCAACGAATTTCGGCCCCGTCGAAGCGCGCATACTTCTGCTCAGCCCATTCTTGCGCAATTTCGCTGGCATGTGCAACCGACAGTGGCGAATCTCCGCGACCGGGTGACCATTTCGGCGTCTTTTGCACGACGACATAGTCGATCACCAGCTCGATGGTTCGACCGTCCTCGTCGGTGGTCGTCATCACCGCCGACTTGCTGCAGGCCTGCGCGTCGGCGCCGAAGGCAGAGCAGAGCGCGGCAAGGGCCAGGTTCCAACGTGTGGGTGTCATGTAGTCTCTCCGATTCAATCTCAAAGTGGTGTCCGACCCAACCTAAGCGTACTGACCGATCGCAGCTGGACCACTCAGGTCTAGGCGACTGAAAGCGACTCCTTCCACGTCATTTGCGCGGCCGAATCGATCATCGACTACGCAAAGCGGGCCGGTCGGCATTGGTTCCATGGACTTGGCCTGGCGCGTGAACTCTGCGAGATCAGACCGAAACCGGGCTGAGCTGCCGGAAAGGCGCGAAAGTCGATCGGTTGCCAGCAGGCGTGCCAGCAATCGACGGGAACTGGCGCCCAACCGACGAATCGCGAGCGTTGCACTGCTTCCAGCGCAGCAAACCGCAAAGACCTCCCAGCTCCTGTCAGAGACGTAGCAAACGCGCCGGCCCTTGCAAATACCCCTGGAAAATCGGTGTGTCCCCGGTTTTGTGTCGTCTATCTGGTTCCTTGGGCTCGGGATCCGCAGACATGTACGTGCACGCATGATCCACTGTGACTGTCTAGGAATTGCGAAGGTTATCCGCGGTCAGTATGTGAAATAAATCTCCCGATCTCTTGGACTAACCGAAAGCAAAGGCAAGCGACTGCCCCGATCAGAAACATTAGCATCACGAAGGTGATTGGTTCGATCCAAGGGATAACTTGAGGATTGCGATAGAACCAGAACGACAAGCTTCTTTCGCTGACAAACAGCAGTGAGATCTCCATGATCAAAGTGAAAGCAAGAACAGTGGAATAGAAGATTTTTTCACTCCTCTTAACTCGAAGTGACATCGAATAGAAAGTGTAACCTATGTAAAGCATCGCGGCGGTATATGCCACAAGCATATACTCAAAAGCACTCGTATTGGCACCGTGACCTTGAACCAATACTACAGGTGAATGTCTTAACGGCAGATAAAATAGAGCAATAATCACAGCCGCAATATGCAAGTGCCGTGTGCGTAGATTCATGACGTTCCTCGTTGGTTACGTATTTGCCCCGCCGCATTCGCGGCGGGATGCCTTCACATTATTCCATTTCGAGGAGTGCTAACGCCCTCCCCCACACATTGAAGTTGGGTTTAATCTTCTGTACCACTCCAGGTACTCTTCGGAGTTCTGTGCCATTTGCGCGAGGCGAGGCGCCAAATTCGCAATCTTCGCAGCCAGTACAACCTTGGCAATGCTTCTAGGGGCAAGCGCGCGAAACTCCTGGTACTCGAAACTTGCTTTGAATGCCGGGCTGCTGAACGATACGGTAACTCTCGTGAAGCTACCACTGCCATCACAGCACTGTTTTGAACGGTCACACTGCAATTCACCGTCAAATGTGCCGCTTGACGACGCTATGAATGAACCGATCACAACTGCCCGACCTCCGTCAGGAAGGTTTCTCCAAGCAGGTTCTGTCCGAAGATTCCAAAACCAGTTCCCGCTGGCTGAGATACTGGTGACTCGTCCTGAAACAGTGGTCTTACAATCCTCCAAGCCATGCGGATCGAAGCGCGTAAGCACCGCAGCATTCGCATATGCAAAGGTGGACACCCCCCCAACCAACCCAATCGGATCACTCTGCACATACCGACCGGTCCCCGGCTCGTAATCGCGGAAGTAGTTGTAATGCAAGCGGGTGGCAGGGTCGAACTGCTGGCCCGGGAAGCGGAGGTTGAAGCTGAACTGGACGCCAGCCAGGTTCTGCTCGGCGTCGTGTTCACCGAATACCGGCCCAAACAAGTCCCAGCGCCAGAGCAGGGTGTTCTGGTTGTGAATGGTTCGCGGGGTGCCGAGGTGGTCGGCTTCGATCGGATAGACCGTCCCGGCCTGGCGCACGCCGACCGGCAGGTTGTCCAGCCAGATCACTTCGCTGATCAACCCACCGGTGTTGTTGTACTCACCCAGCAGGCGACCGGCTTCATCGTAGGCGTACAGCGTAGGTTTGCCATCTGCGCTACTGCGCCAGACTCGCTCGCCGCGGCCGTTGTAGCGGTAGGAGGTCTGCTGTGCCGGTCCGGCATTGCTGACCCAGACTGACTCCATCCTTCCGCGGTGGTCATACGTGTAGTCGGCGCCACAGCAACCGAGGGGACCACCGCCGTATGACTTGCTGACCAAGTTGCCTGCCGCATCATGTTGCCGGATCTCTCCATCGTCCGGCGCTTTGGCCGCGCCAATGCGACTGCTTGTGGGGTCGATCCGTGTGAGGCGGTGGCTGTCGTTGGCGAAGCTGTAGTTGCCATGATTCGGGATGCCTGTGGCGCCCGTCTTGTCAAGCCGGTTGCCAGTCGCGTCATAACTGAAGCTCTCGCGCAGCACGTTGTTGCGATCCAATACATCGGTGATCCGGTACAGATCATCGTAGCCGATGTTGCGATCCGACCCGTTGCCGCTGCCTGTACCGAGCACTTCCCGACTGAGGCGGGTGATGTTCGCGGCCGCGTCGTGTTCAAAGTACGCAATAAGGCCAATATTTCGCGTGCTGCTGATCGAGGTGATCCAGTAGTTCTGATCAAAGCTGCGCAGCTGCAGATGGCCGTCGCCGTAGTCGAGCCGGGTGATCGGTCCGAAGGGTGCGTACTGGACATCGGTTATGAGCTGAGCGCTGCCGTTGCCCGCCAAGGTGGCGCCCGCCAGCGCCAGGCTCTCGATCCGTCCGGCGCCATCGTGCCCGTAGCTCACGGTCATGCCGCTGGGATAGGTCATCGTCAGCATGCGATCGGCAATGTCCCAGGTCCACGATGTCGTCAACGTGACGCTGCCCTGGCGCTGGATCTTGCGGAACAGGTTGCCGCGATGGTCGAAACAGAAGGTCGTGGTGCCGGAGTGATCCGTGATCCGGTTCAGGCGACCGAGTCGGTAGCTGGCCGGCGCGCAATCGATTGCATAAGCCGTGTCGTAGTGGAAGGTCACGTTCTTGGCCGGTTCGGACGGGTACTGGATACCGGTCAGGCGGTTCAGTGCGTCGTAGCTGTATTGCGTGATCACCCCGCGGGCATCCGTCTGGGTCTTGCGGTTGCCGGCACTGTCGTAAGTGAAGGTCGAACTGCCGGTGTCGGGACTGCGCAGTTCCACTTGGTCGTTCAGGCCATTGTAGATGTACTCGGTCTGCAAACCCTTGGGATCGGTGACTTCGACCAGGTTGCCACTGACGTCATAGTCGAAGATCACCTCGGCGTTGATGTCATCGGGCGCTGTACCGTAGTCCTGCAGGGTGCGATGGAGGCGACGCAGCGCGTCGTACTCCTGCTCAGTACGAACGCCGAGCGGATCAATGATGGCATGCTGGTCGCCGTGCTCGTCGTACAGGTACTCGGTGCGCTTGAGTGTCGGGTCGTCCAGGTTGCTGGCATTGGCATAAGGCGCATTGAAGCTGGCCTTCAGGCGACCGACCAGATCGTACTGGCGGGCCAGAATGCGGCGCAGGTTGTTGTTCGGATCGAAGCTGCGCTCGCGCAACTTGCGACCGGCGCGGTCCAGTTCGAACTCCATCCGGTTGCCCAGCGCGTCGGTGATGCTCAGCAGTCGATGGGCGTCGTCATAGCCATAGTCAATGAACGTCCCATCCGGCAGGGTCATCCGGCTGATATCGCCCCAATCGGTATAGCTCATCGTCGTTTCCGCCGCGTTCGGGCAGGGGAAAGCCACCACGCCCGGCTGACACACCCGACGGGCCAGGAGCCAACCGCGCGGATGGTACTCGAACTGCTGCTCAATCTGGTTGATGTCGCGCATGCGTGTCGGTCGCCCGGCAGCGTCGTAGGCCAGAATCTCGCTCACATGGCCAACGGCGTTGACCGTGCGCTTACGATCGCCCATACGGTACGCGCACTGTGGACCCGGGCACTTGCTGTGGTCCTGCAGGTAGTACTCGAAAGTCGCCCGGTCGTTGACATCCGTGCGTGGTCCGTCGATGCGGCGCAGCAGGCCGACGATCGGACAACCCTTCTGCAGATTCTCGTTGAAGCTGCCGATTGGATCAGGTGGGCTGAGGTTGACCGCCTGACAGCGGATGTAAGTGGTCACCCGCTGATTGCTGACATTGGCGGGATCAATGATCCTATGCTCGATCAGGGCGCCACGAAGGTCATAGCTCATCGTGCTCTGTCGATGTGCGAGAGACGCGCGCACGCCCATCGGTGCCGCGAAGGTCTGCTCCAGGTTGATGCCAGACGGTAGCGTCTCACTCCGCAGCACTACCTCGCTGACCTTGAACGGGCAAACGAACTATACCTTCCAGACTATACCGATCGCTGAATCCGTCAACGTTAGCGTGAGGGTAGCCTGGGATGGGCCAACGTCCGGTTTTAGTGTCCAGGCTGGAAACAGTGTGCTGGTTCACTACGGCAACTTTGCGCCAACCAAAGGTACGACGTTGCTGCCGGGTGCCCAAGTGAATCTTGCTTATGTCACGCCGTCGACACTGACCTACGGCAATTTGGGGAGCACACCGTTCTACTCGCCCAGTGAAGATTGGGAGCCCCTGATCTACATGGCGAATGTTCAAGTTTTGGAGAGCGCGACTCAGCCCCTCGGACCGCTGCATTGATTCATCTTGTCGCTTCGGGCCCAGACAGCCCACGCCCCGAAGGAGGTTCCGGAGAACTGGCTGCGAACCGGTGCCCGGTGCCACCCGGATTCACCACGTTAGCTGCGTGAGCCGTCGCCCGCGAGGGCGGCGGCTCTTTCTTTACGCGATGGGTTGACCGGGGTGGCAATCGGCCCTTGCCATCGCTCGCCGCAGCAAGGAAGATCCGGGCTCGCTTTGCAGAGCCGCGCCAGCAACGCATCTTCCTCCAGGTCGACCGGCCAGCTCAGACCCGACGCACGAAAGCGCCGCAGCCCATCCTACACCGTCGACAACGCCGGGCTCACCGCCACGGCAATCGCCCGGCCCTTCAGACCGGACTCGAAATGAAGCCTGAGAATCTCTTGAATCTTGCGCATGGGTAACCTCCATTGAGCCACCGCCGACCTCCTGTTTGAAAGGAGGCCCGACGGTAGCGGGTTACACCCCTACCCCGACCGACATGCCATGGAATCGGTGACCGGCATGACGTGGAATATGCAGGCCCCATCCCGTTCAGATTCCGGCGCCGCCGGAGGATGGCCTGTGCCCGCACTTCGCAAAGCCTGATGACCACAGAACAATCGCGCATCTCGACAGATTGTTCGAAACCGCCCTTACATGGCGATTACCGCCACCCGGTCATCACAGCAATTGGTCCAACCGACCATCAGGCACCCCAGTCGAGAGGCTCTACTGGCTCGCCATGCCGGTTTATGAAACATCCGGGTTGGGTTTTACGTAAGAGCAAGACCCAGGAGGCACAGCATCCCGGCTCTTCTGGGCCCTGGGCCCTGCTCTTCTGAACCCTCAGTCCTCAGCCCTCAGCCCTGCTACAGCGACCGACACTTCCCCGTCCGGGTTTTTTCGACCACTCCGTCGTCGTGATAGCGAACCGTGATGCTGGAGCCATCGCGACCTACGGCGGTGATGCGCGCCGCGTACCATGTCGACCCGCCTGCCCACAAGCACTGGACCTGAGAACCGACATCCCAGTCGTACGGCCGGACCTGATTGAATGGACGGGTCTCGCGGGTACCGTCGTCATAAGCGATGGTGATCTTGTTGCCGGAGACGCTCTCGATCACCCCTGGAAACCAGTATTCACCGCCGCGCCATTGCGCCAGCACCCAGTCCCCCCGTTGCTGCGCCGCCAGCGAGCCGCTGGCGAGGATCGCGATCATTGCCACTGCATGCGTCAGTCTCATTGCTGAACTCCCCTTTGGTTGGTCCCCACACCGCTGTACCTGCCTTGCCCGGCAATGCTCCGGCCTGCTTCGGCAGTGATTGACGCAGCTTGTGCTCCGGCCTGGTCGACCGGGCGCAGCCACAGCTGCGCCCGGCGAAGTTTATGCCGAACTCAAGGCGTGCAGATGTAGTTCGTGCTCACGGGTGGCATCTCGCCGTCCTCGAAGTCGGCGGCCATGATCCGATCCGGGAAGGGGTTGCCGGCACCGGTCCAGCTGATGTTGTCCAGATAGAAGCCTTCCTCCTCGGCGCCGGGATCGGAGGTGAAGGCCCAGCGGATCATCAACTGCTGACCCTCGAAGGGTGCCAGATTCAGGGTGTAGCTGTTGAAGTTGCCACCACTGGAGCCGGTGAAGGCACCTTGACTCGCCGGGAAGCCGCACGCATTGATGGGCGTAGTGCCGGTCTGGGACAAGGTGCCCGGATAGCCCTCGACCGGGGTGATTGACGTCCAGTTGTCGCCCCCATCGGTGCTCGTCTGCACCACCACGCCATCCCAGTTCAGCTCGATGTTGAAGCGAGCGCGGAACTGCACCTGGCCACTGACCGGCACCGTGAAGGCCCGGCTGGTGAGAAAGCCGCAGGTATTGTTGGCGTAAGTCGTCGAGGTGCCTCCACTGGCATTGCGATAGCTCAAAGGCGGCGAAAAAGCGCGCGCATTGCTCAAGGTCCAGGGGTTTCCGGTCACCAGGTAAGTGGTGCTCTCGACGTTGTCGACAGTGGCGTTGGGGTCGAAGCCATCGGCGCCGGTGGGCGTGGCGCCGATGACCGGTTGACTCACCGCGAGGTTGCCGAAGTTGTCGCTGGGGACGAGCTGATAGAACACCGCGACGCCATTGCTGACCGCCGTGTCGGTAAAGCTGGTTCCGGTCACGCCGTCCGCGATCAGCGTCGGTGTGGTGAAGAATGGATTGTCATCGGCCACAATGTCGTAGCTGACGGCACTGGCATTCGGGCAGCTCGCCTGCGCTGGCGCCCAGCTGAGCTGCACTGAGCAACTGCTGTTGGCCGGGTCGGCACTGAAGCTGGTTCCATCGAAGATCGGCCGCAGGGTGCAGGGTGCTGCGGAGACCGCATCGATACAGGCCGAAGGTGCGCCCTCCACATCGTTATCGACGGCGCGAACGACATAGGCGTACTCGAATCCGCCCTGGGTGCCTTGATCGAGCAAGGGCGAAGCGGCACCGTGCCGAACCTGACGCAGTTGGGTCAGGTCGGCGCCAGCGCAACTGCCATCGACGCGATACAGGACATAGCCATCCGCTCCGCCGACCAGATCGAAGCCGATCGAGATGCCGTTGACGTCGTTGCTGGCTACCTGCAGGTTGACTGGCGCGGCGGCGGCTGGCTGGTCGGGCAGACCGATGCCGCCGGAGACCACCAACGCGTAACCCTGGCGGTCGGAGCCTTCGCGACTGTTGCCCGGAACATTGCCGCCTTGCACGCGCAACGTGTAGGTGCCGGTCGCGGGCTGGCCGCCACCATTCAGGCGCACCTGTTCAACCGTATTGAGTGCATCGGCGCTGCCCCCGGGGGTCGACAAGCCAGCGCTGAAAACGTTACCGCGATAGGTGCCGCCCGGCCCTTCGACCACCAGGTCCAGGTCGTTCACCAGCGCGACGCCGGCCCCGGCGGCGCCTTCTACATCGAACCAGGTCAGTGTGGCCCGGAACTCTTCACCGGCAGCCACTTCGACGCTGTAGACGTGCTCTTCACCGGTAGCCAGACCGGCGCTGTTGGGGCGTTCAAAGTAACGCGCACGACGCGTGTCACCGTCGAAGTAAAGCGATCCGTCCAGATGGATGCGGCCCCAGCCGAAGGTATTGCTCGGCCAGGTACCGAGCACCCGCGTGCCGTTGAGCAGGAAGGCCTTGTTCAGTACCCCGCTGATGCTCAGTTCATCTCCGGCGGTGCGCTCGCCGCGCGGGTAGAAGCCGTCCTCGAAATACTGCCGCATCAGGGCTGCCCCACCGACGACCGTGGGTGATGCCATCGAGGTGCCGCTGAGTGCCTTGGTGGTGCCTGCCTGGACCGTGCCACCGTTGTTGCTGTTGCCGGCCGCGGACACGGTGGAACTGCCGGGCGCCACGATGTCCGGCTTGATCCGGCCGTCATCGGTGGGGCCGCGGCTGGAGAAGCTTGCAATATTCGTACTGTTGCCATTGCCCAGGGCGCCGACTGTCAGCAGGTTTTTCGAGTTGCCCGGGGAGCCGGTCGTGTTGCCGCCCGGACCCGAATTACCCGCCGAGGTCACCACCATCAGGTCCTGCAGGGTCCAGCCTGCCGCATCCCCATCGATGTCATTGCCGGAATAGGCACCAAAACTGTCTGCGCCCCAACTGTTGTTGTGCACATGGGCCCCGCCGGCCAGTGCCTGGGCCAGCGAGCCGCGGAAATCAGTGATCGAAAGACAACCGGTGAGGTCGTTGCCGATGTCCTGAAAGAGGATCTGGGCGTTCGGCGCCATGCCTTCGCCGGGGCCGTTGTTGGGCGAGATCGGGGTGGCGATGGTGCCGCGGTCACCGGCGACCGTGCCGCTGACATGGGTGCCGTGGAAGCTGGTCGGTGAGCCGCCGGGGCAGGCGACGTTATTGTCGTAGGCGGTCGATCCGGGCTGGACCCAGTAACCGATGACCTTGGCTGCCGGGTTGAGCGTGCCCGGCAGCGGCGGAACCGGGTCCTGCGCATCGGTGATGATCGAATTTGGTCCCGAGCCGGTATCGATGCTGGTGAACCAGTCCTCGTTCCGGTCCAGACCCGAATCCATCACCGCAATGATCTGACCAGTGCCGATGATGTCGCGATCCCAGACTGGTGTGCCGGTCGCGGCGTTGCTCTGGATCGGAGCGACCGCGTTCTGGTTTGTCGGGTAGGGTTGCAGATAGGCTTCGATCCAGCGCACCGACGACAACCGGGAGCTGTCGGCAAGGAAGTTGGTATAGGCCGCCGGTGTGACGCCGATCCGTACGCGCGGCAGGGTGGCGTCCTCACGTACGACCAGCACCGTGACCGCAGGATTGAGCTTGCGCAAGCCGTTGGCGATGGCCTGCGCTGATTGCCCGGCATAGCCGGTGAGTTCGAGTTCGATCAGCTCACTGACCGGAGAGCGCTGCGGCACATCGCCAAACAGCAGCGCGTTGGCGACCTTCATGCCGGCCTTGAAGGGGCTGACTGCGCGCACACCGTCGATCTGGCCCGCGGCAACGGCCTGCTGCGCATCGGCCTCGACGAGGAAGGCATTGTTGGGCAGATAGTCAAGAATCCTGAGCTTGGAGGCCAGCAGCCGGTCGCGTGCACCGCGCATTGCGGTCGGATCAAACTGGACGATGACCACCGTTGCTTCAGCGACATCGAAGGTGGACGGGTAGCGCAACTCGGCGTGACGCGGATCGAAGGCACCGCTGCGCAATACGACCAGACTGGGATCGGCGACGCTGAGCTGCGACGCCTGCGGATCCAGCGGTGCCGCCGGAATGCTGGTCAGACCCTGACCATAGGCGGCCGGGACTATAAGGGTGGCGGCGAGAGCAGCCGCGAGCAAGCGCGATCGGATCATCTGTGGTTTCCATCGGCGGGGGTTGTAACCCACCATCCTGCCGTCAGCCCTGGCCGGATGCAAGCTGCGGTGCGGCGAAGTCAGTTCACCCCAGGCTTCGCCAGCCCGCGCTATGCTGCGAAGCTGCGAACGAACAGACATGAACCACACGAGGACCGCATGAGCCTGTCTGAAATGCTGAAGGAGACGCTGAGCGCGCTCACCGACCCTATCTCCGGCCTGAGCGTGGCCAGTCTCGACGCCGTCCGCGGGGTCGTCGTGGACGACGGTCGGGCGGTCATCGAGCTGAGGCTGGGCTATCCGTTGGGGCGCGGTTCGATCGAGCTGACCGAGGCGGTGCGGGCTGCTGCGGTGAGTGTGGAGGGCATCGACAGCGCTTTGGTCGACGCCCAGTGGCGAGTCCAGGCGCACAAGGTGCAGAACGGTCTGCAGCCGCTGCCGGGGGTCAAGAACATCATCGCGGTGGCCTCGGGCAAGGGTGGCGTGGGCAAGTCCACCACTTCGGTCAACCTGGCCCTCGCATTGCAGGCGGCCGGTGCCCACGTCGGCGTGCTCGACGCCGACATCTACGGCCCCAGCGTGCCGCGCATGCTCGGCATGTCAGGCAAACCGCAGAGCCGTGATGGCCATCATCTGGAACCGATGCGCAATCACGGTCTGCAGGCGATGTCGATCGGATTCCTGGTCGGTGAGGACACGCCGATGATCTGGCGCGGGCCGATGGTGACCCAGGCGCTGCAGCAACTGCTGACCGAGACCCATTGGGATGATCTGGACTATCTGATCATCGACCTGCCGCCGGGCACCGGCGATATCCAGTTGACCTTGTGCCAGCGCATCCCGGTCAGTGCCGCGGTAATCGTCACCACCCCGCAGGACATCGCGCTGCTCGACGCCCGCCGCGCGCTGCAGATGTTCCGCAAGGTCGAGGTGCCGGTGCTGGGGGTGATCGAGAACATGTCGATCCACATCTGCTCCAACTGCGGCCACGCCGAGCCGATTTTCGGTTCTGGCGGCGGCGAAAAGATGGCGGAGGAGTACGGCATCGAGCTGCTCGGCCAGTTGCCGCTGGCGATGAGCATCCGCGAGCAGGCCGACGGCGGTACGCCCAGCGTAGTCGCCGATCCGGAAGGCGCGATCGCCCAGGCCTACGTCAGCATCGCCCAGAAGACCGCCGCCCGCTTGGCGATCCAGGCTCGAACCAAGCAGATCTCGTTTCCTAATATCGTGGTGCAGGACAGCTAGGGCACAGGGCCCAGGGCTCAGGGCCCAGAAGAGCAGTTCCAGTGGCCTGTTCAAGAGCGGGGAAGAGCTGCGAGCCTCCGTCGGGGTCGGGGTCGGAATCGGAATCGGAATCGGAATCGCAATCGGCGTCGATCCATTGTCGGGCGTACTCGGCATCCCCATAGCAAACCGCGTAGCCACGCCGCCCAGCTTCGTCAGCATCGTCCCGATTCGGTCGTTTGCCCTCCTGGTGCTGGGGTTCTTCTCGCGCGAGAGACCTTCAGAACACCCTGAATCGCGCCGCACTCGATGACTTCGATCGACGGGCCGAGTCCTCTCGATCCCGATTCCGATTCCGACCCCGACCCCGAGCGGGCAGGCCGGTCAGCGCGATCAGAACTTGCGGCTGTACCAGGCGCGCGCCCATGTATGACGCTCTTCCTTTGTGTCCTTTGAGTGTTGCCTGCCGAGCGGAGGGCAACATCTCGCCGGCTGCGCCGTCGGCGGGCCTGTGGCCCTCGATTCGCCAGCAGGCTGGCTCCTACAATGGGCAAGGGGGGTGCGAGTCGCCAGTTTTCAGGTTGAAGGTCTGGAGACACAAAAGCGAAAGGAGCAGGTAACCACAAAGGACACAAAGGACACAAAGGAAAAGCGGAAAAGCTCTCAGCACGGAAGTCTGAACGGCAAAGCCTCAATTCCGAAGCGTGCAGGTCCACTCCACGACGATCTCTTACGCTTTGCTTTCCTTCGTGTCCTTTGTGTCCTTTGTGGTCAATCAGCTCTTCTGCTTTTCAGATCTGCTTTGCCGACGACGGCTGCTACGCGCTAGTCTAGTCGCAGGGGATTTCGCCGCCCGACCCGTCGGTCGAGGCTGCATCAGTTTGAATCGCACCCGTCCCAGCATCGTTTCGCGACCTGCAATAATCGCTAGCCTGATCACTTGCGGAGCGCATCGCGCGTGGCCACCGAGAAAGCCGACCTGACCGCCTTGCTGTCGCGTTGGCGCGCGGGCGATGTGCGGGCGCGGGATGAGCTGCTGGTGGCGGTATACCCGGCGCTGCGCGCGATGGCGCAGCAACAGCTCGGTCCGGATGCCCGGCATTTCACGCTGCGACCGACCGAGCTGGCGCACGAGGCCTTCCTGCGGCTGCAGTCACAGCGGCTGGGTTGGGACAATCGCGAGCACTTCCATGCCATCGTCGCGACCGTCCTGCGGCGGGTCGTGGTCGACTACCTGCGGCGGCGCGGCAACAACAAGCGCGGTGGCAGCACGCCCTTCGTGCCGCTGACCGAACTGGCCGAGACGGACATGCCGGTGATCGACGATTCGGTCGATTGGGTTCAGCTCGATACGGCGCTGACCGGGCTGGAGGCGGAAGACCCGGATCTGGCAAGGGTGGTCGAGTTGAAGTTCTTTTCCGGCATGAAGACCGACGAGATCGCCCTGGTCATGTCCAGCTCGGTAGCGACCGTCGGGCGTCAATGGCGCTTCGCCAAGGCCTGGTTGGGTCAGCATCTGGCCGAATGAGCGTCGATCAGTACGCAACCAACTTGCCAGCGTCGGCGCGAGCCCGATGCAGACTCACTGCGGCCATCACCTCGGTCCATGGAAACAGCGGGCCGGGGTCGATCTTGCGCTGGATCAGCACTTCCGGATCATCGGCGGCAGGTATCTGGCGCCGGTCCAGGTCCTCGTGGCCGGCGATCCAGCGCAGCGCCGGCAACTTTTGGCACAGTTTGGCGATCAGGCCGAGCAGCAGTTCGATCTGCGCCGGCGGATAGGCCTCGGTTGGTTGCTGATGATTGCGGTGGAACCAGTCCGGCCAGCGGCCGCGATTGACCAGTTCGATACCGACACTGGTGTCGTTCAAACCGGCAACGTGATGAGCGATGCGCTCCGGCGGCACCCAGCACTGCACAGGACCACCGTGATCACCGGCTTCGGCCTCGGCCCGATCGATATAGTAGTGACCGGAATTGCCGGTTTGGCTGGCCGGGTAGTGCAGCTCTTCGCCATACTTGCGCGCAAGGGCGAGGTCGGGCAGTTCGGTGCAGTGCAGCACCAGCAACTCGATCTGCGCCAGAGAGCGCGTGTCCAGCCGATCGACATAGGGCAGGGGGCGATGCAGGATATTCATGAGCAGGGAAGATAACCGGTGCAGCTGAGCGACAAAAGATCACAGGGACACATCATTCTGAGCCATGGCCTGGAAAGTGGGCCGGGCGCGAGCAAGATCACCCGCCTGGCCGGAATTGCCGAGGAGCTGGGTTGGACCACCGAGCGACCCGACTACAGCGACCTGCGTGATCCGGAAGCGCGGGTGGAGCGGTTGCAGCAGCGTTGCCAGGCGCTCGGCGCCGACAGGCTGGTGCTGGTCGGTTCGAGCATGGGGGCGTACATCTCCGGTGTCGTTTCGACGCGTTTGCCGGTGGCGGGGTTGTTTCTGCTCGCCCCGCCGGTGGCCCGAATCGGCGCGGAGGATTTCGAGATCCAGGCCGATCACTGCCTGCTGGTGCATGGCTGGGACGATGAGCTGATCCCGCCCGAGGCCGTCCTGGGCTTCGCTTCGGTGCGTTCGCTGCGCACCCTGATGCTGCCGGACAACCACCGCCTGTCCGCCTCGATCGACGAGATCGCGGCCAGCTTCAGCTTCTTTCTCAGCCAGTTGGCGAGATCGTGAACGACTACTTTGCCAGCTGCGGCAGTCGGCTGGAGGACATGCTGGCGCAGGAGCTGCAGGGCCTGGCGATCGACGCGCGCGCCGCCCGCGGCGGGGTACGC
>JBGTIE010000198.1:0-1980 GCA_041745855.1 Lysobacterales bacterium
GCAGCGGGCGGCCGGCGCACTGGATCAGGATCAGCTCCAGATCGGCCTGCGCGTCGACTTGCCCTGCCAGCCACTGGCGCAGCTCCATCGCCGTGGGAGGCGCGATCGCGCTGCGCACGCAGCGACTGCGCAGGGTGATCGGCAGACGGGTCGGTTGGTGACTGACCAGGATCAGATGGGAATCGTCGCTGGGCTCTTCGAGGGTCTTGAGCAGGGCATTGGCAGCAGGCTCGTTCAACGCTTCGGCCGGGAACAGCAGGGCCACCTGACGACCCTGCCGCTGCGGCCGCAGGGCGAGGCGGGCACTCAGCGCTCGGATCGCCTTTACCGTGATCTGTCGCCCGCTGTCAGAGTCGGGCTCGATCAGGATCTGGTCCGGGTGCTGCCCGGCGGCCAGTTGCAGGCAGTCGGCGCATTGGCCGCAGGCACCGCTCGCGCCGGGATGGCCACACAGCAGCCAGCGCAGCAGATGTTCGCCCAGTAGCCGCTTGCCCAGGCCGGCCGGCCCTTCGATCGACAACGCGTGAGGCAAGCGCCCGTTACTGATCATCTGGCCATATAGCCGCAGCTGCGGCTGCAGCCACGGCAACTGTGTAATGTCGATTGGCGCCGTCACGGGTTTTGACGCCGACCCAGCTGGTAGCGGGCGACCGCCCGGTTGTGCTCGGCCAGCGTGCGCGAAAACTGATGCCGGCCATCGCCGCGGGCGACGAAATAGAAGGCATCGGTGGTGGCCGGATGGAGCACCGCGCGGATCGCGGCCGCTCCCGGTAGAGCGATCGGGGTCGGCGGCAGCCCGGCCCGGGTATAGGAGTTGTAGGGCGTGTCGGTGCGCAGATCGACCCGCCGCAAATCGCCGTCAAAAGCATCGCCCAGCCCGTAGATCACGGTCGGGTCGCTCTGCAAGCGCATGCCGATGCGCATCCGGTTGATGAACACGCCGGCGACCTGCGGCTGCTCATCGATCTGCCCGCTTTCCTTCTCCACCACCGAGGCCAGGATCAGTGCCTCGTAAGGGTCGCTCAGTGGCAGATCTTCGTCCCGCTCGGCCCATTGCCGTTCGAGCTCGCGCTGCATCGCCCAGTAGGCCCGCTCCAGCAGTTGCAGATCGGTGAACCCGCGCGGAAACTGGTAGGTCTCCGGCAGAAACAAGCCTTCGGCCTGCGTCTGCACCGCCCCGATGCGCTGCAGGATCGCGGCCTCGTCGAGGCCATCGAGTGTCTGTTGCAGGACTGGATCGGCGCGCAGCTCACGCCGCACATCGGCGAAGCGGCTGCCTTCCAGGATCGTGAAGCGGTATTGCAGCACGCGTCCGGATTCGAGCAGGCGCAAGGTATCGACCGGCGTCATGTCGGCCCGCAGCTGGTACTCGCCCGCCTTCAAGCGCCGACCGACGTCCAACTCGCGCTCCAGCAGGCGCCAGTACCAGCGCGGATGGGGCCGCGCCGCCTCGCTGCGCAAGCGATCGACGATACCGTTGAACCCGACTCCCTGCTCGATCAGCAGTACCCGCTCGGATGACACCAGTGGGTCGTTCTTGAAACGGGTGTAGCCATGCCAGGATTGCAGCGCCAGGGAAACCAGCGCCACGCCGAGGACCGCCAGCAGCAGGCTGGTCCAGGCACGTCGCCGCAATGTCCCGCGCGCTTTGGCCTTCTTGCCGGTGTCCTTTGAAGTGCTCCTGCCACCCATCAGTCACTGGTTCCCTTGTGTGCGCCGGAACTGCCGGCCATCAGATTTTGCCAGCGTCGCGCCAACCGCGCTGCCCATTCGCCCCCGGCCCACCTGTGTCCATCAATGGCACAGACCGGCAACACGCCGCGCAAGGCATTGCTGAACAGTACCTCGTCGGCCTGCGCGAGCAGGCTGGCCGACAGCGGCGCGACCTGCAGTTTCAGATCGGTCTGGCCGAGCAGCCAGGCCCGGGTCACCCCAGCCAGCGCGCCATGTGCCGCCGGTGGGGTCAGCAGCGTGGAGCCC
>JBGTIE010000199.1:0-3619 GCA_041745855.1 Lysobacterales bacterium
GGCGGCGGGGGCGGCGGCGGCGCATGCCTGTCACCAAGCATGATCACCAGGCCAACGCTCGCAATGAAGTCACCGTAACTGGGCTCGTCGGGCTGGCCAAAGTTGCCGTCGATGGACTCATTGTCGTAGTCGTGACGGTAAGCCAGCTCACCGCGAAGGAACAAATCTTCGCTGAAGCCGTACTGGAAGCCGGCGCCGACGTTGAGCATCGGATTCCAGCCACGCCCGCCAATGCGCGTGTCGTGACGGATCGCGCCACCACCAGCCATCAGGTATGGACGGAAGCTCTGACCTTCATTGAAGAAGTAGCGAGCGGCGACACCGAGGCTGAGGTTCTCCCATTCGGTATTGCTGTTGTCGATATCGAAGTCGTTGTGACCGAACTCGAAGTCGACTGCCCAGTTCGGGGACACGAAGCGACCCACGCTGAGACCGAGGAACAGGGCGTCATCGGTTCTGCGATCGTTGTCTGCGAAGACTCCGCCGACGCGCGGCGAGAGGTATAACCGGTCGTCAAAATCCTGTGCATGCGCCGCGGCGCCACCAAGGATAATGCCAACCAGCGCCAAGTTCAGCGCCTTCTTCATCGTCAAGCTCCTTCTTTTATGGGTGAACTGACCGTCGACCCCGGGTATTCGACCCGGCAGCACTGACGATCACGACGACAAGTATGTCATGAATTCGTTAAATGAAGTGTTATCTAGTTGCAAAGAATTTTCGAACAGTTCGCGCAGCCGGTCGGCCCGCCCCCGAGGGAAGACTTGCCGCAAGGCGGAATCGAACTTGCGCTCCAGCACCGGGATACCCTCGGCGCGCCGCCGGCGGTGGCCGATCGGGAAATCCACCTGAATTCGCTCGCTCTGACTGCCGTCGCTGTAGTGCACGGTGAGGGCGTTGCCGATGTAGCGCTTGTCCGGATCGAAGTAGTCGCGGGTGAAGTCGGGATTCTCGCGCACCTCCATCTTCGAGCGCAGCGCGTCGATGCGGGGGTCGTTGGCGACCTGATCCTCGTAGTGCTCGGCGCTGAGCGCGCCGAAGATCAGCGGCACCGCCACCATGTACTGGATGCAGTGGTCACGATCGGCCGGATTGGCCAACGGACCGGTCTTGTCAATGATCCGTGCGCCGGCCTCCTGGGTCTCGATCGTGATCTTCTCGATCTGATCGATCCGGCCAGCCACCTGTGGATGCAGCTTGAGCGCGCACTCGACCGCGGTCTGGGCATGAAACTCGGCCGGGTAACTGATCTTGAACAGCACGTTTTCCATTACATAGCTGCCGAAGGGACGCTGGAAGGCGAAGGGCTTGCCCTTGAACAACACGTCGTAGAAGCCCCAGCCCTTGGCTGACAGCGCCGACGGATAGCCCATCTCGCCGCGCATCGCGTTCAGACCCAGGATCACCGCGCGACGACAGGCGTCACCGGCCGCCCAGCTCTTGCGCGAGCCGGTATTCGGCGCATGCCGATAGGTGCGCAGGGCACCACCGTCGATCCAGCTGTTGGACACCGCATTGATGACTTCCTCCTTGCCGCCGCCGAGCATCGCGGTGACCACCGCGGTCGACGCCAGCCGGACCAGGATGACGTGATCCAGGCCCACCCGATTGAAGGCGTTCTCCAGCGCATAGCAGCCCTGGATCTCGTGCGCCTTGATCGCCGCGGTGAGCACATCGCGGACGGTCAGCGGTGGCTTGCCTTCGCGCTGGGCACGCCGCGACAGGTAGTCGGCGGTGGCCAGTATCGCACCGAAGTTGTCCGACGGATGGCCCCACTCGGCCGCCAGCCAGGTGTCGTTGAAGTCCAGCCAGCGCACCAGCGCACCGATGTTGAACGCAGCCTGGGCCGGATCGAGCTCATACGGAGTGAACGGGACGCGTGCCCCGCCGATCATCTGCGCCCCCGGCACCAGCGGGCCCAGCAGCTTGGTGCACTCCGGAAAACGCAGCGCCAGGATCGCGCAGGCTAGCGAGTCCATCAGGCAATGACGGGCCGTCGCATAGGCCTCGTCAGACTGGATCTGGTAGTCGACGACGTAATTGGCCAGATCCACCAGCGGCTGGTCAGGCGCCGGACGTTCGGCACTACGGTGATCATGAGCAGACATCGGCACTCCCCGGGCGGGTTGGGAAAGCCGCGGAGGATGCCACAAAGAGCAGGGCCCAGGGCATAGGGCCCAGGGCCCAGAAGAGCGGAAAAGCAGGGCCCAGGGCTCAGGGCCCAGAAGGGCGGAAGAGCAGGGCCCAGGTGCGATTCAAACTTATGCAGCGATGACAAGCTGGGTGTCGGGGTCGGAATCGGTATCGGAATCGGAATCGAGAGCGGCATGGGGTTTGGCCACCAACAACTAGCCGTGTACCGGTCATTCATCGACAAAGTCGTCATGGAGTATCGCGCCCACGACCAGATCGTGGCGATGCTGACAACGCAGGGGCGGCTTGGCTGCACGGTTCACGGGCAGGCTTTGGCATACGCCGGGCACCGGATCGATTCCGATACCGACCCCGACCCCGACCCCGAGCAGAGCTCGGCGCGATGTGCGGAACCGGCTCTCCGCCGTTGCTCTTCTGGGCCCTGGGCCCTCGCCCTCGCTCTTCTGGGCCCTCGCTCTTCTGGGCTCTTCGCCGTTGCTCTTCTGGGCCCTGCGCCCTCGACGTTGCTCTTCTGGTCCCTCGCTCTTCTTCTGGGCCCTTGCTCTCGCTCTTCTGGGCCCTGGGCCCTCGCTCTTCTGGGCCCTGCTTCACCCGGTATTCTGCAACCCCCGTGCAATCCCGTTCACCGTCGACACCAAGGCTGCGAACAGTGCTTCGTCCTGGCGGTCGCTGGCACGCCAGCGGCGGAGCAGGTCGATCTGGAGCACGCTCAAGGGATCTACATAAGGATTGCGCAGGCGGATGATGCGTTGCAGACGCGGATCGAAAGAGAGTAGTTCGCTGTCCTGGCGCAGGGTGGCCAGGCCGTCGAGCGTGCGCTGAAACTCTGCTTCGATGATCGGGAACAGCTGCTCGTGCAGCGGCCCGGCCAGGCGCGAGTACTGCGCGGCGATGGCCAGGTCGGACTTGGCCAGCACCATTTCCACATCGGCTACCAGAACTTGCAGGAACAGCCATTCCTGCACCAGCGCCTGCACCTCGGCCGTGCCGTGACGGTCGAACGCGGCCTTCAGTCCGGTACCCAGCCCGTACCAGGTCGGCAGTCCATGACGGCTCTGTGACCAGGCGAAGACCCATGGAATGGCCCGCATCTGGCCGATACTGGGATTACCCGACTTGCGTGAGGCCGGTCGCGAGCCGATCTTCATCCGTTCAATCACGTCGATCGGGGTGGCGGCGCGGAAGTAGTCGACGAAGCCCTCGGTCCGTTCGACCAACCCGCGCCAGGCGTCTTCGCTGTGCTCGGCGATGGTCTGGGCGATCGTTTCAGCCTGTTCCAGATCCGCCGGCGCCGGTGCGGGCAGCAGTTCGGCCTGGGCCAGCGCGCCCAGTGCTTGTTCGAGATTGCGCAAGGCGATCGCGCGGACGCTGTACTTGCGGTGGATCACCTCTCCCTGTTCAGTGACGCGGAAGCGCCGACCCGCGCTGCCGCGGGGCGCGGCGAGGATCGCGCGCTCGGTCTTGCCGC
>JBGTIE010000200.1:0-5540 GCA_041745855.1 Lysobacterales bacterium
CGCAGGGCTTTGGCTACGGCATAGGCATGGCGCCCGAAGTCCAGCTGTTCGCCCAGAATCCGCTCTGCGGCCCGCCGGCCACCTGGCCGCCGGCTGGCGGCTGGCAGGTCATCAGCCAGACCGCGCTGGCCGGTGGGGCGATTGGCAGCAATGCCAGCTGGACCACCAGCGAAGGGGTCCGCCACGGCTACCAGGCGAGCGAGCGGCTATTCGATTTCGCGGTCCGCGATGGCAACTTCGACACGCCCGAGCTGGCCGAGCCCTTCTATTACGTGTTCTCCGCCGGTAACTCGGGCCCCAACCCAGCGACGCTGACCAGCCCGAAGGAAGCCAAGAACGTCATTTCGGTCGGTGCCAGCATGAATTTCCGCTCCGGCCCCGTCAACGGCCTGGCCGGCTTCTCCAGCCGGGGCCCGGCCGTCGACGGGCGCGTCCTGCCTACGCTGATCGCCCCCGGTCAGATCATCGCCTCGACCCGTCGGCGCGATGGCGGCGCCTTCTGCAATGTGCCGATCCCCGGAACGGATGAGCAGTATTCCTACTGCATGGGGACCAGCATGGCTGCGCCGCATGTCTCGGGTCTTGCAACCTTGCTGGTCGAATGGTGGCGTGCCCGACATGCCGGGCTCGATCCCAGCCCGGCCATGCTCAAGGCACTGCTGATTGAGGGGGCGCGGCCGCTGGATGGGCGCCGGGTGGTTCCTGACGATGCCCAGGGCTGGGGTCTGGCCGGCATCCCGCGCTTGCTGGGCCCGGATGCCCTGGCATGGTATGCGGTCGATCAGACGGCGCTGCTGGACGAACCCGGCCAGATTCACCGTTATGCCGTGCGTCCGGCCGACCCGACCCAGACGGTTCGGCTGCTGCTCAGCTGGAGCGATGCACCGGGCGCGATAGGCGCCAATCCGGCGCTGGTCAACGATCTGGACCTGCGCGTTCGACGAGCTCAGAGCATCTACAGCGGCAATCAGTTCGGTCTGGACGGCAGCAGCGTCCCTGGGGGTCAGCCCGATCGGCTCAATAACGTCGAAGCGGTCTTCCTCGATGGCGATGATGAAGCCCTGATCATGTCGGTGCTGGCGCATGCCTTGCCCGGCGATGGCGTGCCCTACATTGGCGACGACACCGACCAGGACTATGCGCTGCTGTGCAGCAACTGCATCCCGATCAAGGCTTTCGATGCGTTCATCAGCGCCCCTGCGGACCCGATCTGCGCCCCAGCAACGGCGAACTACGGCATCGAGATCGTCGACATCGGCGGCCTGTCCGATCCGGTCGAGCTGAGCATCGACCAGTTACCGGACGGGTTGAGCGCCAGCATCGACCCGCTGCTGCCGGCCGTCCTGCCGGCGCAGATCTCGATCCAGATCAGCGGTAGTGAGCAGGTGGATCCCGGCAGCTATCTGCCGGGCTTGCGCCTGACCGCCGGCGCGCTGGAGCAGCTACTGCCGCTGCCCCTGAGCATCGCGGCGCGGGTGCCGGAAGGCATTATCCCGACCGACCCTCCGGCTGAAACCAGCGGGGTCGAACTGCGCCCGACCTTGCGCTGGACCGCGGTCGACGACGAGTTGAGCTATCGAGTCGAGATGGCCGATGAACCGGACTTCGTCAGCCCTCTGATCGACCAGGTCGTCCACCAGGCCGAGTACACCGTCCAGACGGATCTGACGCCGTCGACGACCTGGTACTGGCGGGTGACAGCCAGCAATGCCTGTGGCAGCGGCCCAGCCAGTGCGCCGCAGTCCTTCACAACCCGGCCACCGGCGGGCAGTTGCCCGGCTGGCCAGCGGCCGATGCCGCTGCTGCGTGACGACGTCGAACCGAGCGGGGATGGCTGGAGTCATTACTCGGTCCTCGGCCCCAACAACTGGAGCATCAGCAGTGATCGCAACCGCAGTCCGGACTGGAGCTGGAAGGGGCGCAATGGTTTCGGTGCATCGGACCAGCGCCTGCTCAGCCCGCAACTGCGGCTGCCCGCCGGCGAGAGCGCGTATCTGAGTTTTTGGCATTGGTTCGACATGGAACTGCGCGATCAGCAGTTGTGCTGGGACGGCGGCCAGCTGTTTTTGGCCGACCCGGGCAATCCCTTCGTTGCGATCGCCCCCGAACGTTACCTCAGCGGCTCGCCGCTGCGCCAGTTCAGCGCCGGCAATCCGGCGGAGGGCACACCCGCCTGGTGCGGCAACCAGGATTTCAGCCAGACCGTCGTCGATCTGGGGGTCGGGACCGGCCAGCCGACACGGGTCGGATTCCGTCTCAGCAGCGACAACCATGGCGCTCGCGAAGGTTGGTACATCGACGATCTGGAAGTCTACAGCTGCGTCCCCGAGGACCTGATCTTTCGCAATGGTCTCGGCACCGAGGCGCGCTGAAGGCAGATGGGCCTGTTCGACCGCTGGCGCCGACGGCACAGTCACTGGGACCGCCGTGCGCACCTGGAGACCATCGCCCTGCTGCCTGGCCTGGCGGCCTTGCCTGCCGCGCAACTGGCGCAGCTGGAAGCCCTGGCGCAGCGCTTTGCCGCAGACAAGCAGTTCCACGCCGTTGGCGGAGGCCGCGTCAGCCCGGCGCAGATCGCCACGATCGCCACGCTGGCCTGCTGGCCGATGCTGAACCTGGGCTCACGAGCGCTCGCCGGCTGGTCTGATCTGGTGCTCTATCCGACCGGCTTTCGGGCCCGTCGGCATCGCGTCGAGGTGGCCACGGCGGGCCTGGACGTGGTCCACGAATATGACGAGGAACTGGCCGGCGAGGCCAGCGAGGATGGCGTAGTGGTTCTCGCCTGGGAGGAGATCTGTCTGGATCTGGAGCATCCGGACGATGGCCAGTCGGTCGTCATCCACGAGATCGCGCACATGTTCGACGCCCAGTCCGGTGCGATCGATGGTCGCCCACCGCTATTGCCGGGGATGTCTGCTGATCTCTGGACGCATAGCTTCCAGGAGGCTTTTGAACGGCTCAGGGCGCAAGTGGACGCGGGACAGGAGACCCTGATGGATCCCTATGCGGCCGAGGCGCCAGAGGAGTTCTTCGCGGTCGCGGTCGAGCACTACTGCTTGCGACCGGACTTGCTCGAAGTCGAGTGTCCGGCCGTGACCGGACAGCTGGAGGCATTATTCGGGACTATAGGCGCCTGAGCAAGCGCCGCTGCGGGAAGGGTGGTGTGGCTATTTCAACATGCCCGGCAGAAACGCCTGCCACGAATCGCCGCCACTGTCGCCACTGCTGGCCCGAACCGCACCGTCGGCGGGACCATTGAACAGCCCCGAGCACTTGGCGAACTGGAATGCCTCATTGCCGACGGCACCCAAGGCTATCGTCGCATACAGGCACAGCAAACCCGCCACCAAACGATATTTCCACTTTTTCATGGCATCCCTCCGCCGTTCCTGCAGCACATCATGCAACCCTTGTGCCAACCTGGAATGTATTGCAAGTGATTGAATTTTATAAGTCACGCCGGCCTATACTCACACTCGACGGTGTCCAGGAACGGACACCCGGACATTCAGACGAACATTTGGCCGGACTGACTCACCGCAATTCGCTGCGGCATGGTCCGCGGCCCCGATGCTGCACTACAGCAAAGCCCGGCGACGCGCTTGAGTACACTTGGACTGGACGCCACTGCACAAGCTAACCCGCTTGGCGTCATCTTGGCGTCATCGTCACTTTGGCGTCATCGTCACATTGACGGCATCGTCACATTAGCGTCATCGTTACATCCGCGTCATCGATATATTCGCGTGTCATCGGGGGAAAAGGATGGCGGTCAGCAGCGACCCAATTGATTTACGGGCAGGGGGTCTACACGCGGGGGGTCTACGGGCCAGCGGGGACCTGCGGCCCAATGGCCCAGCCGTGCCTGAGTTGGTGTTGGGCGCGGGCATCGGCGGACACGGGCTGCGGCGCGCCCTGCTCGCCGGCGCGCGCCAGGTCCAGCGGACACGCGAGCATCTCAACCGCATCAATGTATTCCCGGTGGCCGACGGCGACACCGGTACCAATCTGGCCTTCACGATGGAAGCGATGGCTCAGGAGCTGGAGAAGCTGCGCAGCAGCGACTCCGGCGAGGTTCTCGCGGTCGCCGCGCAGGCGACGCTGGACGGCGCCAGGGGCAATTCCGGTGCCATCGTGGCGCAATTTCTGTACGGCCTGGCCGAAGCCACCCGTACCCGCACACGGCTGTCCTTCGTACAACTGGGGCAGGCGGTCGCGCATGCCTCCGGCACGGCCCGGTCAGCCATCTCCGATCCGCGCGAGGGCACGGTCATCAGCGTGATCGCGGACTTCGCCATTGCGCTGCAGGAACAAGCCAGTCGCGGTAGCCGCAGCCTGCTCGACGTGCTGGAAGGCGCCTTGAGCAGTGCCCGACGCTCGCTCGCCGACACGCCCAACCAACTCGCCGTGCTGCGGCGGGCCGGCGTGGTCGACGCCGGCGCGCAGGGCTTCGTCTCCTTTCTCGAAGGGGTGGTCGATTTCGTCCAGCGTGGTCGGCGGGTGCTGCAGATGGAAGTCGCCGCCGGGCATGAGCAAATGCTGACGCCGTTGGTGGAAAGCCATGCCGACAGCCCCTATCGCTACTGCACCGAATGCGTGCTCGAAGGCGATGCACTTGATCCGGTGGCGGTCCGGTTGGCGCTGGCCGGACTGGCGCTCGATTCGCTGGTGGTGGTCGGCGGCGGCGGCAAGCTGCGTCTGCATGCCCATCTGGATCAACCCGGCGAACTGTTCGACTCGCTGGCCGTGCTCGGCCAGGTCACCCAACGCAAGGCGGACGACATGCAGGCGCAGCAGCGCGCCCGCCAGCGCCAGACCCGCACGGCCGTGGTCACCGACTCGGCCGCCGATCTGCCGGAAGAGGAGCGTCAACGCCTCGGCATTCTGGTCGTGCCGGTGCGGGTGGGCTTCGACCAGGAAGACTACCTGGACAAGATCACGCTGACCCCATCGGAGCTGTACGAGCGGATGCGCCAGGGCGAGATTCCGCGCACTTCGCAGCCGCCGGCGGTCGATTTCCGGCGCACCTTCGAGTTGCTGGTAGATCACCATGAGGGGGTGGTCTGCGTCGGTCTGTCGAGCCAGGTTTCGGGCACCTGGCAGGCAGCCGAGCACGCCGCCCAGCGCCTGGACGGCCGGGTTCAGGTCATCGATACACTGAATGTCTCGGCTGGACAGGCGCTGCTGACGCTGTACGCGGCCGAGGCAGCGCAGCAAGGCCTGGCACCGGATCGAGTCGCCGCAGCGACCCGCGCGATGATGCCGCACACCCGTACCTACGGCCTGATCGAAGACCTCAGCTACGGCGCCCGCGGCGGTCGCATTCCCGCCTGGCTGGCGCCGGTGACGCGAACCATCAGGGCGCATGTACGGGTCGAAGACGCGAAAGGTCGGATCAAGCCACGCGGGCTGCATCTGGGCGGGCGATCGAAGGCGCTGGCCAGCTTTGTCCGCCACATCGCCAAACATTGGCGCGACCGCCAGCGGGTGCGCGCGATCATCGCCCACTGCGATGCTGACAGCGAAGCGCGCGAGGCGCT
>JBGTIE010000201.1:0-4920 GCA_041745855.1 Lysobacterales bacterium
CATCCTCCAGCCCGGGCCTGAAAACGGGGCCTCGAGAAAGATCGAGTTGGTAAAGCCGTTCATCGCGGCGATATCGACCCAGGTGGATCCGACCGTGTTGGAGCAGACCTGAACCGTATTTGGGTTGACGAGCATGCTGAACGTCTGCGTCTGCGCCATCGCCGCGCCCCCGCAGAGCACCAACGCTGCGCTCAGCAGCTTTTGCGTATGCATCCGCTTCGTATATGTCATGGCCCACCCCCGCGCATCGCGCTGTAATAATCGGTAGCTTACCGCAGCCCCCGTATAATTAAAGCAACTGCTTCACAAGTTCACACAAGTCATTGAGCGATCAGGGGCGCTTGCGGGGCTTTTTGCTCCGTTTTGGTGGCTTGGGTGGCTCGGTTGGTACGTCCGCCAGCAGCGTGGCGCGATCGCCGTCGAGCGCGCCGGCGCCGTCGTCCATCAACGCCAGCAGCATCAGCTTCTCCAGTTCCGGCCCGAAGGCTTCCACCACCCGCCGCGGCTGGGGTAGACAGCGCTTGTCGGAAATCAGACCGAAATAGACCTTGCCGGCGTAGCTCAGAATGCTTACTCCCAACCCGATCGTTCCGGTTTGCGGCACCCAAAACATCATTTCGCGGATTGCCGCGCCGGCCAGGTACAGCGGCTGGGTCGGCCCCGGCACATTGGTAGCCACCGTCGTCGCCTTGCGGCTGAGCATGTCCAGTGCAGGGGCCTGCAGCACGCTGGGGCCCACGCCGAGTGCACTGAGCAAGCCGTAGGAAACCGCCGCCTGGCGTGAGGATTTCAGTGCAGTCATGCCTTCGGCGACCCGCGCCAGCCGGTTGATCGGATTGGCCTCGCCGACCGGCAGATCGAGAAAGACCAGCCCGAAATGGTTGCCCAGTTCCTTCGCGTGCTCGCGCGGCCGCAGGTTCACCGGTACAGTGGCGCGGATCGTCAGTTCCGGGGCGACCTCGCCCAGGCTCGCCAGATAATTGTGCAGCGCCCCGGCGACGGCGGCCAGCAGCAGGTCATTGACGGTGCAGCCCAGGGCCTTGCCGAGCGCCTTGACCTCGTCCAGCGGCAACGGCTCGCACCAGGCGACCCGCTTGCTGACGCCCAGTTCGCACTTCAATGGCGTCGGCGGATCGTCTGGCAGGGTCAGCGAATGAACCAGCTCGCGCAGCATCCCGCCGCCCTCCTCCGCTCCGTGCAGCGCCAGCTGGCTGATTCGCTGCACGGCCTCGGCCGGATGGGTGGCCACATCGGCCATCTGCCGCTTCCACAGCTCCGTCGCGGCGCTGATGTGCTCGAAGCCCTCGCGGGCCGGCGCGAGCCAGCGGTCCCAGACCGAACCTTCCTGCGGCACCGGCCTGGCTGCCGCCGGATCCTTCAATTTGTGCGGATGGGCCACCGTGTCGGTCAGCGACAGCATGACCTGGACCATCGCCATGCCATCGGCATAGCAATGATGGACCCGGCAAATGACCACGCTGCCGCCCTGGTACTCATCGACGACATGAAACTGCCAGCGCGGTTTGGAGCCATCCAGCGGCGTGCTGGCGAGTTGACTGACCAGTTCCTCCAGTTCTTCCCGACCAGCCGGACGCGGCAGCGCGGTGCGCCGCACGTGCCAGTTGATGTCGAAGTCCGGGTCGGTTTGCCAATAGGCCTGACTGCCATCATCGACCGCGCGCTGGCGGAAGCGGCGGAAGCTCAGGAAGCGCTCTTCCAGCACCCGCTTGAGCGCGTCCAGTGGCAGGTCCGATTGCAAGCCGATCACCCCGGTGATCATCATCAGATTGGTCGGCCGCTCCATCCGCAACCAGGCCGTGTCGACCTTGGCCATCGCTTCATGTGGCTTGAAGAACTGCGAGAACATCGTTCGTGCACCCATCCGGCCCGGTGAGGCAGTCATGGTCGCACGAAGCATCGGGCGCGGGAACGAGAGCGGACGGCTGGGGTGCGTGTAGTGATGGGGATCAGTGGTGTTAAGTCGGGGTCGGGGTCGGAATCGGAATCGGAATCGGATTCAAGGCAACGATTTGGCATTGGCCACGAAAGACCTGACGTGTAGTGGGCAGCCATCGAACAAGTCGGCACGGCATACCGCTGTACTCGACCAGATCGTGGCGATGCTGACGAAGCTGGGGCGCCGTGGCTACACGGTTCGCGAGGAGGAGCCCGGTTCGCCGGGTAACGGGGATCGATTCCGATTCCGATACCGATTCCGACCCCGAGGGGAACTCGCTGCAAAGGAGTGCCGAACACGACGCTCCGCCGGGCCCCGGAAGAAGGATCCTCACGCGGAGACGCGGAGGAAGAGCAGAGAGTCAGAGCCCATCAGCAGGCGACACGCACGGGATGAACTTGAACGAGCAGAATAATTGGTCGGGGCGGGGAGATTCGAACTCCCGACCCCCACAACCCCATTGTGGTGCGCTACCAGGCTGCGCTACGCCCCGACCGGAATCACGCATTATGACTGAGAGCAGTTCCAGTAGCTAGTTCCAGTAGCCAGTCAGCCAACCGTAGCAAAAGCGCTGTCAGGCCAGCGCACTCCAAACTGTGGCGCGTGCGGCCCCTTTTGGAGTGCGGCGACCTGGCGCCGCTTTGCTTTTGGCCGAAAGCGCAAAGCCTTCGCTTGGAGGTAGCGCGGTTCCGGCGCGCGTGGGAGCGATGGTCTACGTGACGATCCGTTTCGCGCCGGCGGCCGCGTCGTCCAACGGAGCGGAGGGCGAGCGCTTTTGAGACCGATGTCGCAAGCATCGAGCACGCGTTGCAACCGTAGCAAAAGCGCTGTCAGGCCAGCGCACTCCAAACTGTGACGCGTGCGGCCCCTTTTGGAGTGCGGCGACCTGGCGCCGCTTTGCTTTTGGTTGACCCTCGGCCGAAGGACGTTCCTGGCCCTTGACTGGCCACTGGAACTGGCCACTGGAACTGCTCTTGAACACTGGCCACTGGAACTGGCTACTGGAACTGCTTCTCAGGCCTCGAGTAGCTGCAGCACCTGCTCCAACTCAACCCGCAACTCGCGCACCAGATCGGCCGGCACGGCTGTGGCTGACGCCGCGGGTGCTCGGGATTCGCCGTCCAGGCGCTGGCGTGCGCCGCCGATCGTGAAGCCCTGTTCGTAAAGCAGGTTGCGGATCTGCCGGATCATCATGACGTCGTGGCGCTGGTAATAGCGCCGGTTGCCGCGTCGCTTGACTGGCTTGAGGCCGGGGAACTCCTGCTCCCAGTAGCGCAGCACATGCGGCTTGACGGCACACAGATCACTGACCTCACCGATAGTGAAGTAGCGCTTGGCCGGGATCGGCGGAAGCTCGCTGTTACTGCCCGGATCCAGCATGAGTCTCTACTCGCGCCTTGAGCTTCAGGCCAGGCCTGAATGTGACCACGCGGCGTGCCGAGATAGGAATTTCTTCACCTGTCTTCGGATTGCGCCCGGGCCGTTCATTCTTCTGGCGCAGATCGAAATTGCCGAAACCGGACAATTTCACTGCGTCCCCTTGTTCGAGTGCTTCGCGCAGCACATCGAAGAATGCGTCGACAAAGTCCTTTGCCTCACGCTTGTTCAGCCCCACATCCTCGAACAAACGACGGGCCATATCTGCCTTGGTCAACGCCACCTCAACCCCTCCAGCTTGCCCCTGCCACAGCCGTCAGTCGCTGCCGTACCACTTCAACCCATGCATCGACTTCTCCCTCTGCTAGGGTGCGCGACTCTTCTTGGAAAATCAAGCCGATAGCGAGACTCTTTGAACCAGAAGGCACGCCCTGGCCACGATATACGTCAAACAATCGCAAATCACGCAGTGCCGACAGGCCCAGTTCGGCGATGCTCGACTGGATCTGGGCATAGTCGACCGCCTCATCGACGATCATCGCCAGATCGCGCCGAACCGACGGCTGTTTCGACGGCGCAGCCAGTTGTAACGGCGCGCGCGGACGCAGCGCGGTGAGTTCCAGATCCAGCGCGATGATCTCCAGCGGGCTGTCCAACTGGCGCAGCAGCGCAGGATGCAGATGACCCAGCCAGCCAATACGGCGCTCGCCCAGATACAGGTCAGCCGACCGCCCTGGATGCAGGAACGGACGATCGGATCGACGCCACTGGACCGCGTCACGCTGGCCGAGCCGGGTCAGCAGCGCCTCGGCATCGGCCTTCAGATCGTGATAGTCGATCGCGCGCGCCGGCAGTCCCCATTGCTCCGGCACGGCCGGACCGCAGGCTACGACGGCCAGATGCTGCTGTTCTGCACCCTCAACACCGCTGAACACGCGACCCAGTTCGAACAGCCGGATCCGCTGGACCTGATGTCGCTGGTTCGCGATCAGCGCCTGGGTAAGACCGGGCAGCAGCGATGGACGCATCACTGCCAGATCGGCCGACAAGGGGTTGGCCAGCGCCGCGAATTCCGGCCCGAAGGACCAGGCGCGGTAGGACTCAGCGGCACCGAAGGCCAGGCACAGCGCTTCCCGATAGCCGCGCGCAACCAGCGTCTGCGCCAGTTGATCGTCAGCTACCCACAGCTCGGACGGACTGATCAGCGCGATCTCGCCGCGCGGTGCGCGCGTGGGCACCCGATCGTAGCCATGGACGCGCACGACTTCCTCGATCAGGTCCTCCTCGATGGCCAGGTCGAAACGGCAACTCGGCGGCAACGCCTGCCAGCCACCGTCGACCTCGGTCACTTGCATACCCAGACCTTTCAGCACGGCGAGGACTTCGATCGCCCGCAGTTGCATGCCGAGCACCCGCTCCAGCCGCTGCTGACGCAAGGTGATCGGCGCTGACCGCGGCAGTGCCGTCACTTCGACCGCTTCGAGTACCGGGCCGGCTTTGCCGCCGCAGATCTGCAGCAGCAGCTCGGTCGCCCGCTCCAGCGCGCGTCGCGGCAGTTCCGGATCGACGCCACGCTCGAAGCGGTG
>JBGTIE010000202.1:0-2336 GCA_041745855.1 Lysobacterales bacterium
ACCGGTCGCCGGATCCGGATCCAGAACAACGCCCGGGTCGAAGGTCCGGCGCCGGCGCTCGGTCTGCTCAGCGGCACCAGCGCAGAACTGGACGGCTGGCTGGAACTGGAAGCCGGCCGCGGCCTGCGGGTCAGTCTGGACCTGCTGTACGGTCGCGAGCGCGGCGGCGCCGTAGCCAACTTCCGGCTCCGCCAGACGCGCGTGGTCAGCACCGGCGAGCTGCATTACTTCGATCATCCCGCCTTCGGCGCGATCGTTCGGGTCGATTCGCTGGACCCCGGTTCGTGAACGACTACGTCGCCGGTCAACGCTGGTACAGCCTGGCCGAGCCCGAGCTGGGCCTGGGCACGGTGCTGCGGGTGGCGCCACGCTCGGTCCAGGTCGTGTTTACCCAGAGCGGCGTGACCCGCCAGTACGCGAACGCCTCGGCGCCACTGGAGCGCGCCCGCTTCCAGCCTGGTGATCGGGTCAATCACGATGGTCAGAGCGTGCTGATCGAGAATGTGATCGAGCAGGACGGGTTGTTGATCTATCTGGTCGACGGCCAGCCCCTGCCGGAAACCGCGCTCGATGATCGCCAGGCGGCCGGTCGCCCGGAAGACCGCCTGATGGCCGCCAGAGTCGGCCCGAACCGCCATTTCCGCATTCGCCTGGAGACCCTCGAACGCCGTGCGCAGGCCCGCCAGCGACCGAGCTGGGGGATGGAATCGGCGCGCATCCAGTTGCTGCCGCACCAGATGGATGTGGTCGCAGGCGCACTGACCCGACCCGCACCGCGCATCCTGCTCGCCGACGAGGTGGGCTTGGGCAAGACCATCGAAGCCGGCCTGATCCTCGCCCGCCTGATCGCCAGCGGTCGCGCCGAGCGCGTGCTGGTGCTGGTGCCCGAGACACTGGTCGTGCAGTGGTTCGTCGAGCTGCGACGGCGCTTCCAGCTCGCCTTTGCAGTGTTCGACGAGGAACGCGCGCAGTCGATCGAGGCCTCCGGTGGCGGCAATCCCTTCGAGGATGACCAGTGGGTGCTGACCGACCTGCCCTTCCTGCTGCGTTCGGAAAAGCGCAGTGACCAGTTGCTGGAGGCCGGCTGGGATCTGGTCATCGTCGACGAGGCGCACCATCTGGCCTGGAGCGAAGAGGAAGCCAGTCCCGAGTACCAGCTGGTCGAGCGCCTGGCGCTGACTACGCCCAGCCTGATCCTGCTCACCGCCACCCCCGAACAACTCGGTCGCAGCGGCCATTTCGCCCGCCTGCGCCTGCTCGATCCGGACCGCTACAGCGATCTGGCCCACTACAGCCGCGAAAGCGATCGCTTCCAGACGATCTCGGCACTGGCCACTGCACTGCTCGACGATGAGCCCCTGCCAGCCAAGCTGATGACTGAACTCAAGCGCACGCTGAAGGACGATCCGCTGGCGATCGCCCAGCTGGCGCAGTTGCCCGAGCCGTCCGCGCGCGACGCGGTCCTCGATGCGCTGATCGATCGCCACGGCACCGGCCGGGTGATGTTCCGCAATCGTCGCGACAGCGTCGGCGGCTTTCCCGAACGCCAGCCGCAACCGCAACTGCTGCCCGCGCCATCGCATGACCCGGATCTGGCCGAACGGCTCCGCGCCGAGTTCGAACAGGACCTGGCCCCGCCGGACAATCGCGCCGCGAAGCTTGGGGAAGGCGAGGAAGTCCCGGCCGAAGTGATCACGCTCGGCCACGACCCGCGCTTTGCCTGGCTGCTCGGCCTGATCGAGCAGCTGGAGCAGGACAAGCTGGTCCTGATCTGCCGTTCGCGGGCCAAGGTCGAATTGCTCGAAGCTGCGCTGCGGCTGAAGTCTGGCATCAAGGTGGCGCGTTTCCACGAGGGCCTGAGCCTGGCCCAGCGCGACCGCAACGCCGCCTTCTTCGCCCAGAACGACGGTGCGCGGCTGTTGCTGTGCTCGGAGATCGGCTCGGAAGGTCGCAACTTCCAGTTTGCCCATCATCTGCTGCTGTGGGACCTGCCGGCCGACCCGGATCTGCTCGAACAGCGCATCGGCCGGCTCGACCGCATCGGCCAGACCGAAGCGGTGCAGATCCATTACTGCGTGCTCGCCGACACCGCCCAGGCAGCACTAGCGCGCTGGTTCGACGAGGGACTGGACGCCTTTCGCAGCTCTCCCGCCGACGGCCGCGAGCTGTACCGCGAATTCGGTCAGCGCCTGATCCAGGTCGCCCTCGGCGTGGCGCGCAGCGATCCCGGCAGTCACGCCGCGCTGGAGCAGTTGATCAGCGACACCCAGCGCGTCCACGCCGAGCTGTCGGCGCGAGTGCGTGGCGGTCGCGATCGGCTGCTCGAACTGGCCACC
>JBGTIE010000203.1:0-2814 GCA_041745855.1 Lysobacterales bacterium
GCTCGTTGTTTGCCGCGTCGGGCACGCCCGCGGCCGCGACGTTGATCAGCGGCAAGCCACGCACCGGACTACTCGGCTTCGTCGAGCTGATCGGGTCGATGCGTGAGCGGCTGCTGGAAGCAACCCTGGACGAACAGGTCCGGGCGGTGCTGGAAGACACCGGGCTGAAAGACAGCTATGCCGCCGCCGACCCGCGTGAGGCGGAGGCGCGACTGGACAACCTGAACGAGTTGCAGGTCCTGGCAAGCAGCTTTCGCATCATCGATAACGAAGAAGGACTCTCGCCACTGTCGGCCTTTCTGGCGCAGGCGGCGCTGGACGCCGGCGACAACCAGGCCGCGCGCCATCAGGACGCGGTGCAACTTATGACACTGCACTCGGCCAAGGGGCTGGAGTTTCCGCTGGTGTTTCTGGTCGGGCTGGAGGAAGGGCTGTTCCCAAACCAGCGGGCGATGGAAGCCGGCCCGCAGCAGCTGGCCGAGGAACGCCGGCTGGCCTATGTGGGCATGACCCGGGCCGAGCGGGAACTGGTCCTGAGTTATGCCGAGAGCCGCCGCTGGCGCGGGACCGCCGCCTTCAACGCGCCTTCGCGTTTCCTTTCCGAACTGCCACGTGGCGCGGTGCAGGAGATCCGGCCGAAGGTGCGGGTCAACCGCCCCAGTGCACTGGCCAGCGCCGCGCCATTGAGCGACCAACCGCCCGGACTGAAGCTCGGTACCAACGTGCGCCATCCGAAGTTCGGTGCCGGCGTTGTCGTGCAGGCCTTCGGCCGCGGCGACCACGCCCGCGTCCAGGTCCAGTTCGCCGACTACGGCATTAAGGAGCTGATGTTGGCGTTCAGCAAGCTGGAGATTGGCTAGCGTTAGAGTCGGGAGTTGGGAGTCGGGAGTGCGCGTCCGGTAGCTGTTCGCGATTGCTGGCGATTCGCCTACTGTAGGTAGGCGTGGCGTTGCGATTCGCCGTGCTCTTGCTGTTACTCCCGACTCCCGACTCCCGACTCCCGACTCCCGACTCCCGACTCCCGACTCAGGCTCAGCGTCCGGATCAGCTGAGCGCCTCATTCCGCCCGCAGAACCTCGTCCAGGTGCCCGTCGATCCCATGCGCCGTCCAGGTATGCCTGCGCCCACGGGTTTCGGCCCGGATCGCGTCGTTCTTCTCCCTCATGCCCGGCTTGCGATAGCCGCGTTGATGCTCCAGATGGACGCAGATCGCCGTATAGCGGACCGTCTTGCCGCGGATCCCGGCGTTGTTCAGACGCTCGCCCAGCTCCAGATCCTGACCCCCATACTGCATCCGCTCGTCCCAGCCATTGACGCGCAGCACGTCGGCTTTCCAGACCGAGGCGTTGTGGCCGTGCAGCCGTGCCCGGACCGGCGTGATCCGGTTCAACGTCTCGCGCAGGTGCTGGTTACGCAGGCGCAGCTTGAGGGTATGTCGGCCCAGGCCGTTGGCGGCGAGCCAATCATAATCAGTCGCCCGGCCGGTGAGGATGTCCTCGCGGCTGATCCGCTGGCTCAGGCCCAGCGGCAGCTTGCAGTAACCGCCGGTGAGATAGCGCCCTGGCTCCCGCAGTTGCAGGTGCCAGCGCAGGAAATCGGCGCGCGGGATGCAGTCACCATCGGTAAAGACCAGATAGTCACTCTCGGCCAGCAGGATGCCGCGGTTCATCCCCTTGCACTTCTGGTAGCCCTCGTCCGGCTGCCAGTAATGGCGCAGCCGATACGGCATCAGCGGCCGCAGCCGATCGATCACCTCCCGGGTGGCCGGGCCGGAGCCGTCATCGACCACGATCACCTCGAAGTCGGCCACATCCTGGGTCGCATAGCCCCACAGCACCCACTCCAGCCAGCGTGGCTCGTTGTAGGTGGCGAACAGGACGCTTAGTGCGGGCATGCTTCGGTCCGGACGACGGGCTAGCGGCATTATGACGGACTGTGCCAGTTGAAGTCGGGAGTTGGGAGTCGGGAGTCGGGAGTGCGCATCGTGGAGCGGATCGCGGTTGCTGATCCTGTTGCTGATCCTGTCGCTGTTGCTGTTGCTGTCGCTGTTGCTGTCGCTGTTGTTGCTCTCGCTTGCGCCTGCGCTTGCTCTTACTCCCATCTCCCAACTCCCGACTCCCAACTGCTCTTCCGCGTCAAGATCACAAGCCGCGTCGCGTGCGCCGCCCACCGCCCGCAGTTCGCCTCACCCCTGCCCCGACCGCGTCCGCTCCGGCCCACAGGCTGCCCGCAATCCGGCGCAGGCTGGTTGCTGCCTATCCCAGCGAGCACGCTAGCCATGTCGACGCCTGACCAGTCCCTTCCACCCGCCAGACCAATTGCGGCTCCGGGCAACTTTTCCGGCCATGCGGTCAAGCTGCTGATTCTTAGCGTCGGTTGGGTCATGTTGACGATCCTGCTGGCGCTGATCGGCAGTCTGGTCACTGACCGCGAGAACCACCGCATCGAAGCCGAGCATCGGGTCGCGACCGGCTGGGGAGGGCGGCAGTCGATCGGGGCGCCGATGCTGCGGCTGCGCTATGCACCGAGCATCGATAGCGAAGGGCGACCACAACCGACGCCGGACCGCTGGTTGGCCGCCGATCGCGCCGCGATTGAGGCGGTGCTGGCTAGTGAGACGCGTCGGCTCGGCTTGTTCGGCATCCCGGTCTACCAGAGCGAGCTGAAACTGAGCGCCGAGTTCGGTGCCGAGCGCTTGCGCAGTCTGCTTTCCTACCGCGCCGACGAGCCGATAGCGGTGGACCTGATGCTGCCGCTCAGCGACCCGCGCGGCCTGCGCTCGGCGGTGAGCCTGAGCATCGCCGGGGTCAGCGT
>JBGTIE010000204.1:0-2514 GCA_041745855.1 Lysobacterales bacterium
GGCTACGACTCGGCCTCGCGGCTGCGTGCGATGTGCGACCGGCGCGACTTGCTGGAGCGTTGGAAGCAAGCCGATCCGGCCAACGCTTATCCGTGGCTGATCCAGGCCCATCGGGCGCAGCAGAGCGAAGATGCGCCAGCCCTGCAGCAGGCGCTGAACGGAATCGGTCAGAGCAGCCGGATCGAGGATGGCTATCGGCTCGCACTGGCGGTCCTGCGCGGTGCACTGGCGGCCGACAGCGGTTTCGCGTCGATGGATCGGGGGCATCGAGCGGTGGCCGCATTCGGCATCGCGATGGCAATCGCGATACCGGCGGTGCAGTCGATCACCAATCTGTGCCCGCCCACGCCAACCGACGATGCGCTGAAGGCCGAGCGCGAGGCGATCTGCGCGCACATGGGCGCGCTGCTCTTCGATACCCCCGAAACGAGCATGCTGCACGCCCAGCTGGGAGGCCAGATCGCGCGTGACTACGCCGCCGATGATCAGGAACGCGCGCGCCGCAACGAGTCGCTGGCGGCCTTGCGCAGCCTGGGTAGCGCACTGGCCTCCGATCCTCTGCTCAATCCGCCGGCGGCGACCGATGGCGGGGCGACCCCGGCCCCACCGGAACTGGATGACTACCTGCAGTGGGTCATCGCCGAGGGCGAAGTGGCGGCGATGCTGGGTTGGCTCAAGCGGCGCGAGCAGACCGCGGGCGCGGCAAGGCAGAATCCGGGCATCTGAGGCGACAAACGGGAGCAGACCGCGCCACGGCGTGCCCGCTTTGTCCAGGAAGGGTGGCGGCCGCAGTAGAATGTTTATGAAATATCCGGGCTAAACCCGTACAGACCCGTCGCCTGCCCGTTCGCACCTCACAGGTGATCGGACAACTACGGGACATCCAGAAGAAAAAAGGAGATCGGCGATGAACCAAAATCCCTATCAGCCGCCCGTTGCGGGCGTTGAGGACCCCCATCTGGACTCCGGCGACGACCAATTCCTCGGTCAGTCACGGGTGCGCGAGGCCGGCGCCGGGGTCGTCTGGATCCAGGAGGGCTGGAAGCTGTTCACTGCCAACCCGGGCATGTGGATCGTCTTCGTGATCCTGCTGTTCGGCATCTCGCTGGCGCTGCAGTTCATCCCGTTGATCGGCGGCCTGGCCCAGGCGCTGATCATGCCGGTCCTGACCGGCGGCATCATGCTGGGCTGTGACAGCCTGCGCCGTGGCGGGACACTGGAATTCGATCATCTGTTCGCCGCCTTCAAGACCCATGCAACGCCGTTGATCATCGTCGGTGCGCTCTATCTGGCGGCGACCTTCGTCGTGATCCTGATCGCGATCGTGCCCTTTGTCGGAGCGATCGGCTTCGGCATCTTCATGGGGCAGGGCGAACCCAGTCCGGGCCAGCTCGGCGGCTTCATGATCGGGATCCTGTTTGCGATGCTGCTGTTCATCCCGGTCATCGCAGCCTACTGGTTCGCGGTGCCGCTGGTCACGCTGAACAACGTTGCGCCGATCGAGGCGATGAAGATGAGCTTCTTTGGCTGCATCAAGAACTGGCTGGCCTTCCTGATCTACGGCTTGATCGGACTGGTCATCGCGATCGTGGCGACCCTGCCGCTGGCCCTGGGCTGGCTGATCGCCGCGCCGGTGTTCATGGCCAGCATCTACACCGGCTACCGCGACATCTACTACGAAAGCTGATGCTCGACACGCTGCAACGGGTCACCACACCGGAAGGCATCGAGCTGAACCTGCAACCGGCCGGCCCCGCGCCGCGGGCGCTGGCCTGGATGCTCGACCTGCTCTGGCGCTATGCCCTGCTGATCGGCTTGTCGATGCTGTTGCTGCCGCTGCGCGAAGTGGGCGTGGGACTATTCCTGATCAGCTGGTTCGCGCTGGAATGGCTGGTTCCGGCGGCCCTCGAAGTGCACTTCGAAGGGGCCACACCGGGCAAGAAGGCGCTTGGGTTGATGGTCGTGCGAGACGACGGAGCGCCGGTGGGCTGGGGTGAGGCGCTGACCCGCAACCTGTTGCGCTTTGCCGATTTCCTGCCTTTCGGTTATTTCGGCGGGCTGCTGAGCATGATCGGCAGCAAAGGCTTCAAGCGCCTTGGCGACCACGCCGCCGGCACCGTGGTGGTTTACCGGCCGCCGCCGGCGGTGCAACTGGTGGTGCCGCTGCAGGCGCCGCAGCCGCCGCCGGTGGGGATCGATCTGGAAGGTCGTCGGGCGATTCTTGATTTCGCCGAGCGCAGCACCCGACTGACGCCTGAGCGGGCGGAGGAGATCGCCGCCGTGCTGGTCGCGAAGATCGGCATGCTGGCACACGAATCACCGGCGCAACGGTTGATCGCGGTGGCCAACCATCTGCTCGGTCAGCGCTCCGGCGAGGATTCGGCGGCGCATGCGGCAGCTTGAATTCGAACGTCGCCACGGCGCCGACTGGGACGCCTTCGGTCGCTGGCTGGCGCAGCGCGGCCGACGCCGCAAGAAGGGCGAGTCGCTCCCGGCCGATGCCGTCCCGAACGC
>JBGTIE010000205.1:0-15159 GCA_041745855.1 Lysobacterales bacterium
GGAGCTCACCTCGGGGTCGGTATCGGAATCGATCCTTGCTCGGCGTATCCGACTGCTTACCGCCCGGTACACGGCTACTCGATGGTCGCCAAACGCCATGCCGATGTTGATCCCGATCCCGATTCCGACCCCGACCCCGACTCCGACTCCCGGCTTCGCACCGCTGCATCAGTTTGAATCGCGCCCGCAGCCGCGGCGGTGCCGACCCACCGGTCCGGGCCTGCTAGACTTCGCGGCCCATCGGTGACTGGCGGAGGAAGATGAGGAAGCGGAACTGGCCGGTGGCGCCGGTCTTGTGCTTGCCCACGTCGGCGTGTCTGGCTCAGGAGGGCGACGGCTTTGACGCTGCTGTCGAAGCGGCGGTAGCGCCGGTGCTGAACCAGATCTCCGATACTGTCTTCACGGCGGTGCCGTTCTTCGGCACCGAGCTGACCCTGATCGTGGCCTGGCTGGTGGTCGCCGCCGTCTTCTTCACGATCTACTTCAAGTTCATCAACCTGCGCGGCTTCTACCAGGGCTACAAGCTGATCCGCGGCGATCATCACGACGAGACCGCGCCGGGCGAGGTGTCGCACTTCCAGGCGTTGACGACCGCTGTGTCGGGCACGGTGGGCCTAGGCAACATCGGGGGCGTCGCGGTCGCGGTTACGATTGGTGGCGCCGGCGCGACTTTCTGGATGATCGTGGCCGGACTGCTCGGCATGTCGACCAAGTTCTGTGAGTGCACACTCGGCGTGCGCTATCGCACCGAACACGCCGACGGCACCGTGTCGGGTGGGCCGATGCACTACTTGAGCAAGGGCATCGCCGAGCGCTTTCCTGCGATGGGCGGGGCTGGCAAGGGGCTGGCGATCCTGTTCGCGATCTGCTGCATCGGTGGGTCCCTGGGTGGTGGCAACATGTACCAGGCCAACCAGTCGTTCAATCAGTTGGTCACCGTGACTGGCGGTCCGGCCAGCTGGTTTGCCGACAAGGGCTGGCTGTTCGGCCTGGTTCTGGCGACGATCACCGGGCTGGTGATCATCGGCGGGATCAAGTCCATTGCCAAGGTCACCAGTCGTCTGGTTCCCGTCATGGCTGCGCTCTACATGCTCGCCGGCATTGTGATCGTGCTGATGCACGTGGGCGAACTGCCCGATGTCATCGGGCAGATCATCAATGGAGCCTTCAACCCGGACGCGGCGCTGGGCGGGGTGATCGGGGTGCTTATCGTCGGCTTCCAGCGCGCCGCCTTTTCCAATGAGGCGGGCATCGGATCGGCACCCATTGCCCATTCCGCGGTCAAGACGCGCTATGCGGCTACCGAAGGTCTGGTCGCCCTGTGGGAACCGTTCCTGGACACGGTCGTCATCTGTACGATGACGGCAATCGTGATCATCATCTCCGGCCAACTCGCCGCCCAGCCGGTGACCGGTCTGGAGGGCGTTGCGCTCACCAGTGCCGCGTACGGTACGGTGTTCAGCTGGTTTCCCTACCTGCTGGCGGTGGGGGTGCTGCTGTTTGCCTTCTCGACGATGATTTCCTGGTCGTACTACGGCGTGAAGGCAGCCACTTACCTGTTCGGGCACAACCACAAGGTCATCACGGTCTATAATTTGTGTTTCCTGCTGTTCATCGTGTTGGGTTGCCAGATCCAGCTGAATTCCGTACTGGCCTTCTCCGATGCGATGATCTTCATCATGGCGATTCCGAACCTGATCGGCCTGTACCTGCTGGCGCCGGTGGTCCGTGAGGAGCTGAACCGCTTCAATCGGGACATGGCATCGGGCGAGATCAAGCTGGTCCGGACCAAATGAGGGCTCGCGAGTAGATGACTACACTTGGTAGAAGGGACCTGGCCAACGCCATCAGGGCGCTGTCGATGGACGCGGTTGAGGCGGCCAAGTCTGGCCATCCGGGCATGCCGATGGGGATGGCCGACATCGCCGAAGTGCTCTGGAACGACTTCCTGCGCCATAACCCCGGCAACCCGAAATGGAGCAATCGAGATCGCTTCGTGCTCAGCAACGGGCATGGCTCGATGCTGCTCTACTCGCTGCTGCATCTGTCCGGTTACGATCTGCCGTTGGCCGAACTCAAACGCTTTCGGCAGTTGCATTCGCGCACCGCCGGTCACCCGGAAGCGGCCGAAACGCCGGGAGTGGAGACCACCACTGGACCCCTCGGACAGGGCCTGGCAAACGCGGTAGGCATGGCGCTGGCGGAGAAGGTCCTGGCGCAGCAATTCAACCGCCCCGATTTTCCGATCGTCGATCACTACACCTATTGCTTTGTCGGCGATGGCTGCCTGATGGAGGGCATTTCGCACGAGGCAGCGTCGCTGGCCGGGACCCTCGGGCTGGGCAAATTGATCGTGCTGTATGACGACAACGGCATCTCGATCGATGGTCAGGTCGCGGGCTGGTTCAGCGACGATACTGCCGCGCGTTTTCAGGCTTATGGCTGGGAGGTGATCAGCGAAGTCGATGGCCACAATCCCGAGGCAGTCAAGGCGGCCCTGGTCAGCGCGGCGATCGACCCGCTGCGGCCGACGCTGATCTGCTGTCGTACCGTCATCGGCTACGGCGCGCCGAACAAGCAGGGCAAGGAGTCCAGCCACGGCGCACCATTGGGTGCCGACGAACTTGCCGCCGCCAAGGCCGCACTGGGCTGGCCGCACGGTCCCTTCGAGATTCCCTCCGCGCTGGTCGAAGCCTGGGATGCACGCCCGAAGGGCGAACGCTGGGAAGCCGAGTGGACGGCCCTGTTCGAGCGCTACCGGCAGGCCCATCCGGCCCTGGCCAATGAATACCTGCGCCGACAGGCAGGACAATTGCCGGCCGACTGGCCTACGCTCAGGCAGTCGATCCAGAGCAAACTGGCGGCGCTGGACCAGCAGGTCGCCAGTCGCAAGGCGTCCCAGCAGGTACTCGCCGAACTGGTGCCGGCGTTGCCGGAGCTGATCGGTGGCTCGGCCGACCTGTCCCACTCGAACTTGACCTGGGTCGCAGGCAGCAAGGCGATCAGCGCCGAGGATGCCGGCGGCAATTACCTGTATTTCGGCGTCCGCGAATTCGGGATGGCGGCGATCTGCAATGGCTTGAGCCTGCATGGTGGCTTGCGGCCGTTCGCCGCCACCTTCCTGGTTTTCTCCGACTACGCCCGCAATGCGCTGCGTATGAGTGCGCTGATTCCCGCACCAGTGGTGTATGTGTTCACCCACGACTCGATCGGTCTGGGCGAGGACGGGCCGACCCATCAGCCAATCGAGCATCTGGCCAGTCTGCGTCAGATTCCCAATACCGAGCTGTGGCGGCCCTGCGATGCGACCGAGACGGCGGTGGCCTGGCTCGAGGCTATCGAGCGCAGCGCCGGTCCGAGCATGCTGGCCCTCAGCCGCCAGAACCTGGCTGCCCAGCCGAGGACGACGCAGGCGGCAGCGCAGATCCGCTGCGGCGGCTATGTGCTCGATGGCGACGAGGAGCCCAAGCTGATACTGCTTGGCACCGGCTCGGAGCTGGCGCTGGCCAGAGCAGCCGCGGTGACCCTGCGCGCGGACGGGGTCAAGGTCAGTGTGGTGTCGATGCCCTGCACCCAGCGCTTCGACGCCCAATCGGCGGGCTACCGCAACAGTGTGTTGCCGCCGGCCGTGCGGGCGCGCGTGGCGGTCGAGGCTGGCGTGACCGATTTCTGGCGCAAGTACGTCGGGCTCGATGGCGCCGTCATCGGTATCGACAGTTTCGGCGCCTCGGCTCCGGCCGAACGTCTGTACGAGCACTTTGCAATCACCGTTGAAGCGGTGGTGAAGGCCGCACGCCAGCTTCTGGACCACTAGCCCAGCCAAACACGAAACGCACTTTCAAACAGCACGGAGTCAATCAGCCATGAGCCTGCGAGTTGCCATCAATGGATACGGTCGGATCGGTCGCAATGTCCTGCGTGCCTTGTATGAAAGCGGACGCACAGGCGAGTTGCAGATCGTTGCCGTCAACGATCTGGGGGACGCCGCCACCAACGCCCATCTGACCCAGTACGACACGGCGCACGGTCGTTTCGGCTACCCGGTCGGTGTCGACGGCGACTACCTGACTGTCGGCAGCGATCGTATCCGGGTTTTGGCCGAGCGCGATCCGAGCAAACTGCCCTGGGCCGAGTTGAAGGTCGATGTGGTGTTCGAGTGCACCGGCTTGTTCAACAGCAAGGCAAAGGCAGGCGCCCATCTGCAGGCCGGCGCCAAGCGGGTGCTGCTCTCGGCGCCAGGCGCGGCCGATGTCGATGCGACCATCGTTTACGGTGTCAATCACGACGTCCTCCGCCCCGATCATCAGGTCGTCTCGAACGCCTCCTGCACCACCAACTGCCTGGCGCCGATCGCCAAGGTGCTGCATCGCGAGATCGGCATCCAGCATGGTCTGATGACCACGATCCACGCCTACACCAACGATCAGGTGCTGACCGACGTGTATCACTCGGACCTGCGTCGGGCGCGCTCGGCGACGATGAGCCAGATCCCGACCAAGACCGGCGCCGCTGCCGCGGTAGGGCTGGTGTTGCCGGAGCTCAACGGCCGCCTGGACGGTTTCGCAATGCGTGTGCCGACCATCAATGTCTCGGTGGTGGATCTGTCCTTCGTCGCTCTGCGGCCGACCAGCAAGGACGAGATCGACCAGGTCCTTACCAAGGCCGCCGACGCCGAGCTGCGTGGCATCCTGGCGGTGTCGTCGGGACCGCTGGTGTCAGTGGATTTCAATCACCGGCCGGAGAGTTCGATCTATGACAGTACGCTGACCAAGGTCATGGGCGGCACACTGGTCAAGGTGTGCAGCTGGTACGACAATGAATGGGGCTTCTCCAATCGGATGCTGGACACCGCCCTGGCCTGGGCCGGCCGCAACTGACCCGGAACTGCCGCGACCGCGCATGAGCACTCGTAAACAATCCGCAGCCAGGCTGTCTTCAAGGCCTGGTCAGCGTCTGTTCCTGCGCCCGGTCTCTACCAGCATCGTCGTACCATTAACCGTTCGGCAAGCAACAAAGTTAAGAATCTGTGTTGCATTCGGTTGACAGCTCTCCCTATCATGGGGCACGCGTCATCCGTCCCATCGAATCAGCACAAGGATCCTCAAGCATGCAGACCCGGCAGCTCATCCCGCTACTGCTGTCCGCCCTGATATTGGGCGCTTGCAGCAGCAGTTCGAACAGTCCGAGGGCGGTGCCCGCACCCCCTGCGACCAATACCAATGGCTCGCCGGTCACCGCGATCATTACCGCGCGCTTCGACCCCGCCACCGGCGTACTGCCGTTACCCAACAATCTGTTGTTCAGCGGGTCGACCGACTTGACGCTGAATCCGCCGGTGGCCAATCCGAACAACTTCGGTGACCCCTCCGTGGCGCTCAGCGCGCTGGACGGCTGGGGCACGATAACACCGTGGTCGGCCAGCTTCTCCGCAGCGCTGAATCCGGCCACGATCATCCCCGGTCAGACCGTGCGCTGGTTCGAGGTCAATCGCTCCAACGCAGGCGCGGTTACCGGCGTGATCCGTGAGCTGACCCCGGGCGTCGAGTACGTCGCGGTGCTGTCTAGCGTCGATCCGACCAACCGGACTCTGGTGCTGGTGCCGCTGCAGCCGCTGGAAGAACTCAAGACCTACATGGTGGTGCTGACCAACGGCCTGAGGGATACCGCCGGTAACGATGTCACCCCCGACCAAACCTACTTCCTCGCCAAGCGCACCGCGCCGCTGGTCGACGCGGCCGGCAACAGCACCGATCCGTTGCTGCCAACCGCTACCGCCCGAGCGCTGGAGCCCCTGCGCCAACTGACCAATGCGCAGGAGGCGTCGGCGGCAGCCGCGGGCGTCAACCGTGCATCGATCGTGCTTTCGTGGGCCGCCACCACCCAGGGCGTGACGATCCCGCTGCGCGCCCTGCGTTCGGTAGCCCAGCCGGGCGCCACCACGGTGGTGCCGACCGGTTTGACCATCGCTGCCGCTGGCCTGCCTCCGATTGCCGACATCTTCATCGGCACGATCGCCTTGCCCTACTACCTCACCGCTCCTGGCGGCCCCAATCAGTTGCCGCCGCAGACCGTACTGAGCACTTTCTGGCGCGCCAACCCCGGGGCCTACGTGCCGCCCTTCAATGCGCTCGGACTGAGTCCGACCTCGACCAATGTGACCTTCGCCAACCCGATTCCGGCGCGAACCTCGACCGAGCGGGTGCCGCTGCTGATGACGGTTCCGAATGCCGCCTCGGGCCAGGCCCGGCCGGCCGCCGGCTGGCCGGTGGTGATCTTCGGCCACGGCATCACTCGAAACCGCTGCGACGCGCTGGCCATCTCGGCCACGATGGCATCGGTGGGCTTTGCCGTGATCGCGATGGATCACCCGCTGCACGGCGCCAATCCTGACGTAGCCTCTGACGCCTGCGGCGCCTTCTACATCGGCAACACCCCATTTGGCGCTGTCGCTCGCGAACGTACCTTCGATGTCGACCTGATCAACAACGCAACCGGCGCCCCTGGCCCGGATGGCTTGCGCGATCCGTCCGGCGCGCACTTCATCAATCTCGCCAGCCTGCTGACCTCGCGCGACAACCTGCGTCAGGCGCAGGCCGACCTGTCGGTGCTGACCCTGAGCATTCCGGGCATCGACCTTAACGGCAACGGTATCGGCGATCTGGATGGCTCGCGGATCTTCTTCGTCGGCCAGTCCCTCGGCGCCATCATCGGCACCGTGTTCATGACGGTCGAGCCGAACGTCAGCACCGGTGTGCTCAACGTCCCCGGGGGTGGCCTCGCCAAGATGCTCGATGGCTCACCCACCTTTGGCCCGCGGATCCGTGCCGGCCTCGCGGCGGCGGCAGGACTGCAGCCCGGCACACCGGCCTACGAGCAGTTCATGCTGGTCGCCCAGACGGTCCTCGACTCGGCCGATCCGATCAATTACGCCCGCTCCTTCGTCCTGACCAACCGCGTCTTGTTGCAGGAAGTCATCGGTGATCAGGTGGTTCCCAATACGGTTGCCGGCGCGCCCCTGAGTGGCACCGAGCCGTTGATCCGGATCATGGGCCTGACCAAGATCATCGCAACGACCCAGAACCCCAACGGCATCCGTGGCTTCGTCCGCTTCATCGAGGGCGACCATGGCAGTCTGTTGAGTCCGGCGGCATCGCTGGCAGCAACGATCGAAATGCAAGGACAGATGGCCTCCATGATCGCCAGCGGTGGTACTACGGTGGTCGTGGCCAACGAATCTGTCATTCAAACGCCGTAACCCGAGCACGCGGACAAGGATCTAAACGATGATTAAGAACTCAACAAAATCCACCGACCGCAGCTCGCCGTTTCGCCGCAGCCGAATGGCTGCCGGGGTATCGGCGGCATTACTCGGCCTGGTAGCGACTCCCGCCATGGCCTACGAATACAGCAGTGGCGATCTGGCCGTCCGGATCGACTCGACGATCAGCTACGGCATCAACTGGCGGGTCGAAGACCAGGACCCTAACCTGATCGGGAAGGCTCAGTTCAATCCCTTCATATTCGCTGCGCCCAATGCCCAGCAACGCGCTGCCCCGGGACGCTTCTCGGTCAACAGCGACGACGGCAATCTGAAGTACGAAAAGGGCGACATCTTCTCCAATGCGGTCAAGTTCAGCTCCGACATCAGCGTCGAATATGGACCCAACTGGGGTGGTTTCGCCCGAATCAGCGCGTTCTACGACTTCGAGAACGAGGGCAGGAACGACCTCAGTGATCTGGCTCTGGAAAAAGTCGGCAGCGACTTCACGCTGCTCGACTTCTTCGTCTATCACAACTTCAGCTTCGGCGAGACCTCCAACGGCACGGTCCGTCTGGGCCGGCAGGTGGTCAGCTGGGGTGAGAGCACCTTTATCCAGCAGGGCATCAACGTCATCAACCCGATTGACGTCTCAAAGCTGCGTATCGCGGGTGCCGAGCTGAAGGAAGCCTTCCTGCCGATCGACATGATCTGGACCAGCCTTTCCTTTGGTGAGAACTGGTCGATCGAGGCGCTCTACATGTTCGAGTTCGAGCAGATCGAGCCTGATCCGTCCGGGACCTATTTCAGCACCAATGACTTTGCCGCCCTCGGCGGCGAATTCGTCATGCTGAACTTCGGCCTGGTCGATGAGCCCGCCAATTTCGCCGCCTGCCCGGGCATCCTGGCCAACCCGGCGATCCCGGCCAATGACCTGCAGCGCATTTCCTGCAGCGCCGCGGTGCCCCGTGGGCGCGACCGTTTCGCCAGTGACAGTGGCCAGTACGGCGTCGCGCTGCGCTATTTCTCGCCGGAGCTGAACAATACCGAGTTCGGCCTCTACTACCTGAACTACCACAGCCGCGTACCGGTGCTCAGCGGCATTGCAGTGACCAACTCGAATGCCAACTCCGCCCGTTACTTTGCCGAGTATCCGGAAGACATCGAACTGGTCGGTCTGAGTTTCAACACGACGATCCCCGGCGGCATCGCCTTGCAGGGCGAAATCAGCTATCGCGACAACGTGCCGCTGCAGATCGACGACGTCGAGTTGCTGTTTTCGGCGTTGAGCCCGTTGAATGCGCTCATTCCGCAGCCCGGCAACCGCTTCATCAGCCAGCTCGGGAGCCTCAATCCAGGCGACGAGATCCAGGGCTGGGAACGGCACGAACTGAGCCAGTTCCAGATGACCTTCACCAAGGTCATTGGTCCGGGCAACTTCCTGCGTGCCGCCCAGATCGCTGCAATCGCCGAATTCGGTGCGACCAAGGTGTGGGACCTCCCGGACCAGGCCATCCTGCGTTATCAGGGCGATGGCACCGACACCGGTGGCGGACCCGATGTGACCAGCGGCGCACTGCGCAATCCCCAAACTCTCACGGCAGGCTTTCCGACCTCGTTCTCGTGGGGTTATCGAGCCGCGGTCCGGGCCGACTACAACAATGCCTTCGGCACCGCCTTCACGTTGTCACCACGAGTGGCCTTCAACCATGACGTGAATGGAATAACCCCGGGTCCGGGCGGAAACTTTATCGAAGACCGCAAGTCAATGACTCTGGGCCTCGAGGCGAACTACCTCAATCAATGGTCGGCCGACGTAAGTTACACGCGGTTCTTCGGAGCCGGCATCTTCAACCTGATCAGTGACCGAGACTTCGTGTCCCTCAGCGCAAGGTACTCGTTCTGATGCAACGCACCGAAGGGGACTACGTTATGAGCAAATCAAGACACTTCATGCTGGCTCCGCTGGCCGCGCTGCTGATCAGCGGGTCGGCTTTCGCTGCAGTCAGCCAGCAGGAAGCCAACCGACTGGGTCAGGACCTGACCCCGGTCGGCGGCGAGAAGGCAGGCAATGCCGCCGGTACCATTCCGGCCTGGGCGGGCGGTGTGACCCGGCCGCCAGCCAACTACAAGGTTGGCGATCACCACCCTGACATCACCAAGAACCGGACGCCCAAGTTCGTCATTACCGCGGCCAATTTCCGCGATTATGCGGCCAGCCTGTCGCCCGGCCAGATCGGCATGTTCGAGCGTTACGATAGCTACCAGATGCCGGTCTTTGAAACCGAGCGTACGGCGTCGTTCTCGCAGCGCATCTACGACATGACCAAGCGCAACGCCACTACGGCCACCATGGTGGGGGAGGGTGACGGCGTGCAGAACGCCGCCGAGGGCATTCCGTTCCCGATTCCGAAGTCCGGCTACGAAGTCATCTGGAACCACAAGATGAAGTACAAGGGCGTGGCGGTCAGCCGCTATGCCAATCAGGTAGCGCCAACGGCCACCGGAAACTTTACCCCGATCCGGATCCGCGAAGAACTGCTCGGCCTGTACTGGAAGGAAGGCAACACGATCGCCGACATCAACAACGTCCTGACCTATTTCTATCAGGAAGTGCTGGCGCCGGCGCGCTTGGCAGGCAGCGTGCTGCTGGTGCATGAAACGCTCAACCAGGTCGAGCAGGACCGTCAGGCGTGGGTTTACAACCCAGGCCAGCGACGCGTCCGCAAGGCTCCCAACGTCGCCTATGACAACCCGGGCACGGCATCCGATGGCCTGCGCACCAACGACATGACCGACATGTTCAACGGCGCCCTGGACCGTTTTGAGTGGAAGCTGGAAGGCAAGCGCGAGATGTATGTGCCCTACAACTCCTACAAGGTTCACGCCAAGGGGATCCCGTTCAAGGATCTGGTCCGGCCCGGCCATCTCAACCCTGACCTGATGCGCTATGAACTGCATCGCGTGTGGGTCGTCGAGGCCACCTTGCGCTCGGGTTTCCGGCACATCAACAGGCGCCGTACCTTCTTCGTCGACGAAGACAGCTGGCAGATCCTGATGATCGACCACTACGACAGCGCCGGCAACATCTGGCGCTTCTCGGAAGCTGCGTCGATCAACTACTACGAAGTACCGGTGTTCTGGTCCACGCTGGAATCACACTACGACCTCAAGAGCGGCCGCTACATCGTCAGTGGCATCGACAACAACGAGACCATGTACGATTTTTCGTTCCAGACCTCGCCGGAGAACTTCTCTCCGCAGGCCCTGCGCACCCGCGGTACGCGCTAGAGCCACAGTGTGCAAGTACTGCCCGAGCACGGCGTGCTCGGGCAGTACCGATCTGATGGGCGACCGGGGTGAGTCGCCGCATCACCATCTTGAGGCCTCGGGGGAACCTGCATGATGTTGAGCATGCCGAAGAATGCAGCCAGCTTGCTGGCAGCCGCGGTGCTGTTAGCTGGACTCGGACCGCGGACTTGGGCGCAAGAGGAGGCAACCGACGATCGCGCAACGCGTCCATCGACGATGGCGCCCCTGGCCCAGAAGTCCCTGCTGCTTGATATTGCCCCGGCCAATGATCGCGCCATCGCTGTGGGCGAGCGCGGTCATATTCTGGTCTCGGAATCCCGCGCCGACTGGCGCCAGGTGGTCACGCCCACCCAGAGTCTGCTCACTGCGGTGACCGCAGTGGGCAACCATGCGTGGGCGGTGGGCCATGATCAGGTGATTCTGCATTCGAGTGACGGCGGCTTGAGCTGGGAGATGCAGAACCACGACATTGAGTCCGACGGCCCGCTGCTGGATGTGCTGTTTCTGGATCAACAGCGCGGCTATGCGATCGGGGCCTATGGTCAGTTCCTGTCGACCACCAATGGTGGCGCCGACTGGAACCTGGAACTGATCAGCGATCGCACCCGGGCGAAGGCGCAAACGCCGGACAAGGTAGACGACACCGAGAATGACGAGGGCTCCTGGCTGGTCAGCACCGACATCGGCGACGAGATGGGCGACCCGCACTTGAATGCGATCCTGCGGACCGAAGCGGGTCTGATGATTGTCGCCGAAGCCGGGGCGGCCTATCGCTCGCGCGATGAAGGCGTCAAGTGGACCAAACTGACGCTGCCCTACGGGGGATCCATGTTCGGCGGTGTGGCCATGGACGATGGCGCACTGCTGACTTTCGGTCTACGCGGCAACGTGTTCCGGACGCCTGATCTGGGCGACACCTGGGAGAAGATCGCCAGCGGTACCGAATCCAGTCTGTTCGGAGCGTACGCACTTGGCGGCGCGCGCGCGATCCTGGTCGGGGCGGGCGGCACGGTGGCTCTGGCCCCGGCCGGTGCCAGTCAGTTGCGTCTGCTGAGCTTTCCGGAGGGCGGCACCATGACCGCGGTCCTGGCCATCAGTGACGTCCAGTTCGTCATCGTCGGCGAAAACGGCATCAGCATATACCAGCCCAACTGAGCGAGGAGCAGATAGACATGGCAGGCATTGGTTCGGCTGGCAAGCAGGCGCACTACCCGTTTCTGGAACGCCTGATCTTTGACAACCGCGGCATCGTGTTGATTTTGTTCTCGCTCATCACGATCGGATTCGCGCTTGCCGCCAGTCAGCTGACCATCGACGCCGGTTTCCGCAAGCAGCTGCCGCTCGGCCACGAGTACATGCAGACCTTCCAGGATTACGAGGTCGAATTTGGCGGCGCCAACCGGGTCTTCGTCGCGCTGGTCGACAGCAGCGGCGACATGTTCAACAAGGAGTTCTTTACCGCGCTCGAAGCGGTCACCGAGGAAGTCAAACTGATTTCCGAAGTCGACAACTCGCGGGTGCGTTCGATATTCACCCCAAACACGCGTTTCGTCGAGATCGTCGAAGGCGGCTTCGCTGGCGGCAACGTCATTCCGTCGGACTTCTCGACCACGGTGGAGGGTTTCGAGCCAACCGCCGAGGATTTCGAGCGGATCCAGTCCAATATCGAGAAGGCCGGCATCATCGGCCGGCTGGTGGCAAAGGACTTCTCCGGTGCGATGGTCCAGGCCGAATTGATTCCTGAAACCGCCGCTCCCGATGGCAAGCTGGACTATCAGGCGATCGGCGACCGGCTCGAGGACATCCGCCGCAGCTACGAGAAGGGCAATATCACGGTCCACATCATCGGCTTTGCCAAGGTCGTCGATGACATTGCCGATGGGGCGCGTTCGGTGGTCGCCTTCTTTGCCATTGCGGTCGCGCTCACCTGGGTACTGCTGTTCATTTATTCGACCTCGTTCAAGCTCGCCACGCTGACCGTGTTCGCAGCCCTTGTCGCCGTCGTCTGGATGCTCGGGTCCCTGCAATTGATGGGCTTTGGCATCGATCCGATGAACATGCTCACGCCCTTCCTGATATTTGCGATCGCGGTCAGTCATGGCGAGCAGATGATCAACCGCTTCCGTGGCCAGATCTTCTTTGGCGGACTCGAGGAAGGCACCCCGGAAGAACTGGAGAAGCGTACCGGCATTCCGCCCGAGCAGGCCGCCCGGCGAGCTTTTGCTTTGATCCTGATTCCCGGCATGGTCGCCCTCCTTTCAAGCTGCGTCGGTTTCGGCACGATCCTGTTGATTCCGGTGGACATGATCTTCGAACTCGCAGTCACCGCGACCGTGGGCGTGTTCCTGTGCATCTTCACCAACATGGTGATGTTGCCGGTAATGCTCTCCTACACCCACCTTTCCAACCTGGAACGCAAGCGCCGTTATCGCTTGACCCAGATCACGGCCTTTGACCATATCTGGGCCTTGCTGGCCAAGCTCAGCCGGCCCGCAGTTGCCTTGCTCGTGCTTGTCATCGGCGTGACCGCGTGGTACTTCGCGCATGGACATGCCTCCAAGATGATGGTCGGCGACGCTCAGGACGGTGTCGCCGAACTGCATGAAGATGCGCGTTACAACGTCGATGCGCGCCTGATTACCGAGCGCTTTTCGCTCAGTACCGACATCATCAACATCATTGCCGAAGTGGGTCCCTTCGCCTGCTCGGAGAACTTCAGGGCGATGGAGCTGATCGACCGCTTCGCCTGGGAGATGAGCAATGTGCAGGGCGTGCAGCAGGCGATCGCCCTGCCGATGGTCGCCAAGCTGGTCAACGCCGGCTACAACGAAGGCAGTCCCAAATGGCGCAGCCTGCCGCGCAATACCGAAGTCATGCGGCAGGCCTTGTCCGGAGTGGAAACCGATTCGGGCCTGATCGATTCGCCTGAGTGTCAGGCGATGCCGATCATCCTGTTCACCGAGGACCACCGCGCCGAAACGATCACTCGTGTGGTCGATGCGGTAAAGGCGTTCCGCGAGCAGAACGACACCTATGACCTCAACTTCCGGGTCGAGCGCGACGCCGCCACCGCCGAGGCCAGGGAGGCGGGCGAGGAATACCGTACCGATCAGGTCAACCTGCGACTGGCGACGGGCAGCGTCGGTGTGGCCGCGGCAATCAACGAAACGGTCAGTGAAAAGGAGCGGCCGATCCTGTACATGCTGTACGCCGCGGTGTTCGTGATGTGCGTGATCACTTTCTGGAACCCGTTGGCGGCGGCCTGCGTCGTGCTGCCATTGATCCTGGTGACCTCGCTCGGCGAGGCGGTCATGGTCGAACTGGAGATTGGCCTTAAGATCAACACCCTGACCGTTGTGGCGCTGGGGGTGGGGATGGGGGTGGATTACGCGATCTACATCTTCTCTCGCATGCGCGAGTTGATGCTGCAGGGCAAGGGTCTGGTGCAATCCTATTTCGAGGCGCTCAAGACCACCGGTATCGCGATCTTCTACACCGCCCTGACGCTGGCGGTCGGGGTCGGGACCTGGATCTGGTCGGCGCTGAAATTCCAGGCCGACATGGGCTTGATGCTGACCTTCATGTTCGTCGTGAACATGATTGCGGCTATCGTGTTCCTGCCGGCCTTGTGCCGCTGGCTGTTGCGGCCAACGGAGAAGCTGACCGAGGCCGACAAGGAAATTCTCAAGATGTGGTAATTGTTGTGCGGCCACCTGCCGGTGGCCCGCAGCGAAACCAGGCGGGGTAACAATGGCCATCCGTAGCTTGAACCAGTGGCTGGGCCTGTACAGCGAAAGCCACCGCAATCCGACCAACAAACAACTCCACTGGATTTGCGTGCCGCCGATCGTCTGGTCCGTCGTGGCGCTGCTCTACGCCATCCCGGCGCCGTGGCCGGGGCTATGGGCCTGGCTGGCGATGATCCCAGCGTTTCTCTGGTATGCGCGCCTGTCGCTGCCCCTGAGCATCGGCCTGGGCTTGTTTTTTCTTGCCCTGATCCTGTTGAGCGGCATGCTCTATCGTCAATTGGGGCCAACGATACTCGCGCTGACCGCAGTGGTGGTCTTCGTGGTGGCCTGGATCGGCCAGTTCATCGGCCATCACATCGAGGGCAAGCGGCCCAGTTTTTTCAATGACCTGGCGTTTCTGCTCATCGGCCCGGCCTGGCTGATGGCGCATCTGTACCGGCGCGTAGGACTGCGCTACTGAGGGCTGACTGGGCCGACGCAGTCAGTTTGCTGCGCCGTGCGGTTCGAACCGTGCGGTTCGAACTGATGCAGTCCAGGCTCCCGCGACCATTTGAGTCGGGAGTCGGGAGTCGGGACCGAGTCGGGAGTAAGAGCAAGGGCAAGGGCAAAAATCCAGAGCGAAAGAAGGAGCCATACGCAGTGACCATAAAGCTCCTATCCCGACACGGCCACAGCAGCTGATCGTGCGGCTACCGCAGCAAGAGCGAACCTCTGACCGGTGCGCACTCCCAACTCCCAACTCCCAACTCCCAACTCCCAACTCCCAACTCCCAACTCCCAACTCCCAACTCCCAACTCCCAACTCCCAACTCCCAACTCCCAACTCCCAACTCCCAACTC
>JBGTIE010000206.1:0-2790 GCA_041745855.1 Lysobacterales bacterium
CAACAGCGCAGCCGCTGGCCGCCGCGGGCATCGCGGGCCTCGTTCAGGATCGGCTGCGGCCGCATTGGCACATTCTGACTGAGCAGGCGATCAAGCTCGTCCAGGCCGAAGCGGTAGACTCCGCGCGGCCCGCTCGCCCAGACGTGGGTGCGGTCCGCCTGCAGGTTGGCCGCCTGGGGCCAGGGCAGCCCGTCCTGCATGCCTATCGCCCGGACACCGGCCATGTCGAGCAGGAACAAGCCGTCATCAAAGGTGCCGATGAGCAGCTTGTTGCCGAGTACCGGCTTCATTGTCGTGATCAGTGCCTGATCGAGCACGGCATTGCCGCGGACCCGCCGGAAGCGGCCCTCGACGCCTACATAGAGGCCTTGCTCGGTGCCGACGTATAGCTGCTCTTCCAGATCCACCAGGCTGCGCACTGGCGCCACGTCCAGCCCTTCGTCACCGCCAAAGCGCTTGAGCAACCATTGTTCCTGCAGATAGAGGCCGGCACTTGTGCCGATCCAGTAGCGCCCCACCTCCTGTTCGAGCACCGCGTTGACCTGAGCCTGGCGCAATGGTGACCACAGCTCCGGCTGGCGCAGTTCGGTACCGTCCCACAGCGCCATGCCCGAGCGGGTGCCGAGCCAGGCCTGGCCATCGCGGTCGAAGTAGAGGTTGTAGACAGCGCTGTTGGGCAGCGCCAGGGTGCTGCTCACCAGTTCCGGCGCACCCTCGTCATCGAGCCGCCACAGCCCGGTGGCGGTGCCGAACCAGACCCGCTGGTCAGGCCCACGCGCGACGCTCCAGACGAAGGGGTCGGTCAGGCCACGCTGACTGCCGATGCGCTGCGCCCAACCATTCCACCAGCGCGACAGACCGGTCGTGTAGCTGCCGACCCAAAGGGTGCCGTCGGCATCTTCGTGAAAGGACGCGATCCAGGCCTGGACATCATCAAGACGATCAAAAGCGCGCTCCAGGCCGCGCTTGGGGTGATAGCGCCAGAGGCCGTCAAGCAGGCCGATCCAGAGGTTGCCGTCTCGATCGCTGCCGAGGGCCTCGATGGATACCGGCGCCAATGAGGCCGCCCACGGCGGACGCTCCAGCCGGCCCCCACGCAGCTCGAACAGGCCGCGTGAGCTGCCGACATAGCTGCGATCGTCGACGCGCTGGAACTGCCGAAAGCGAATGCCCTGGACCGCCTCGCTCGCCTCGACCCGTTCGGCGATGCCGGCGCGGATGCGAAAGACCCGCTCGTCACTGCCGGCGTAGATCTGGTCGCCATCGACCAGCAGCGCATAGACCCGGACATCGCTCAGGCCCAGTTGCTGCGCCGGGCCGTCAGCAAAGGCATAAAGTCCACGGTCGGTGCCGATCAGGACGCTGCCGCCGGGACCGTCGGCAAAGCTGTGGACCTGGCCCACCTGCGCGCCGAGGCCGGCGACCGGCTGCACGGCTTCGTCCGCGATCCAGGCGGCACCGCGTGGCGTTCCCAACCAGAGCCGGCCGCTGGCATCGGCCCAGACCCGATCCTGGATGGCGGGATCGTAGCCGCTCAGGTTGGCGGCGCTGTAGACGCGAAAATCCAGTCCATCGAAGCGGGCCAGCCCGCCCTGGGTGCTGAGCCACAGATAGCCGGTACGATCCTGCGCAATCGAGGTGACCGAGACCTGCGGCAGGCCGGCGCTGACCCCCCAGTGGTCTACCACGTAGTCCGCGGCCGCGCGTTGGGGATCCAGTGCGGAGGCCGAAGTCATCCATGCCAGCGCTATCGCGGCCAACCATCTGGGCCCTGGGCCCTGAGCCCTGGGCCCTCCAACGGCCCCCAGACCCTCCGAACCGTCAATCTGAATCGCACCCACAGCAATCGCCTCTACGGGCAGCTCAGCCCTTGCATGGTATCTTCGGCGGCTGTTTACGCAACGCACCGATGGCTCGGCGGCAGGTCAGACATGTACAGCTCCACCAGCGAACCTTTCAATCTAGCCAGAGACTGCACAGCGATCATGGTGCCGGGGGGCGAGCAGGTCAAACTGCCCGCCGGTTCGATCGGCTATATCACGCAATCGCTCGGCGGCAGCTTCACGGTCTACCTGGACGGCAATCTTTTCCGGATCGCCGGTGAGGACGCCGACGCGCTCAGCAAGCCGGTGCCGGTCAAGCCGGAGTTGCCGGAGAACGCCACCGATGCCGATGTCGAGGATCTGGTCTGGAAGCAGCTCAAGACCTGTTTCGATCCGGAGATTCCAATCGACGTGGTCGAATTGGGCTTGATCTACGAATGTGTCCTGGAGACCGTCGGCGAAGGCCGCAAGGTGGCGGTCAAGATGACCCTCACCGCCCCCGGCTGCGGTATGGGCGAAGTGCTGGTGGCCGACGTCCGCGACAAGCTCGAGGCGATTCCGACGATCAGCGAAGCCGACGTCGAACTGGTCTTCGATCCGCCCTGGAACGCCTCGATGATGAGCGAGGAGGCGCGGTTGGAGACGGGAATGTACTAGGGCTGAGGGCTGAGGGGTCAGGGCTGAGGGAAGAGCAAGGGCCCAGGGCTCAGGGCCCAGAAGAGCAAGGGCCCAGGGCTCAGGGCCCAGGGCCCAGAAGAGCAGTCTCGGTCCCCGGAAGCGCTCCGGCAGCGCGACGTAGGGTGTCGGTGAGCTCCGCGAACCGCATCAAGAGCAGGGCCCAAGGCCCAAGGCTCAGGGCCCAGGAGAGCAAGAGCAGAGCCGCGGGCCCGCGCGCATCTGGGCCCTGGGCCCTTTGCCCTGGGCCCGGCTCTAGATGCGGTTCGCGGAGCTCACCGACACCCTACGT
>JBGTIE010000207.1:0-3622 GCA_041745855.1 Lysobacterales bacterium
ACTCAAGATGCGCTGGGACCATCGCCCGAACGAGGCCGTGTTGGAGGCGATCAGCCAACTGCATGGACGGCTTTCGCAGGCCACCGGTGGGATTGCGCTGACACCGCCAACTTGGAGCGTGCTGCGCCGGCTGATCACCCCGCACCCGCTCGGCGGCTGTGTGATGGGCGCCACAGCAGCCGAGGGCGTCGTCGATCACACCGGCGCGGTGCATGGCCATCCAGGCCTGTATGTCAGCGACGGCGCGATCGTACCCACCTCACTCGGCACCAACCCATCCAAGACCATCGCCGCGCTGGCGGAGCGGGCGTCGGAGTTCGTGCGCGTATAGCGCGATCACAATCGGGTGCGGTGGCAGCGAGTTGCACGGACGAACTGCGCGGATGATCGGAACGGCGCTATTCAAAACCGTCGGCAAACACCCTGGTCAGCGCGGAGAAGTGCGCGACGCCAATCGAGGACTGCTCGCCCGCCATGCGGAAGCGACCGCCGACATAGACGCGATCGCCATGGACCACCAGGTCATTCACCCACGATCCCACGATGCCGCTACCCGGCGAGCTCCATTCTTCCGAGGCTTCATCCCATCGCGCGATGTTGCGCACGGCGACCGAGTCCGGCGTGTTGACTTCGTCGAAACGACCGGCGACATAGATCCCGCCGTCCACAGCCGCCACAGCGAGCACGTAGTCGCCTGGATCCCGGATGATGCCGTTGCCAAGCCCGCTCCAGCCACCGGCGGACAGATCCCAGCGCGCAACGCCGTTGGTCGCGACCGGCGCCCCGACATTTGCCTGGGTAAGGCTGCCGGCCACATACAGATGCGTCGCGCTGGAGGTGATCGCCATGACCGTGGCGTCGACACCGATACCGCCTTCGGTGCCCAGCGCCGACCAATTCGAACCATCCCAGCGCGCGATGCGATTGACCTGGATGGACGCACCGCGGTTTGCCTGGTTGAACAGCCCACCCACGTAGAGGAATCCATCCTTGACGTGGAGGGCGTAAACCATATTGTTCACTCCCTGCCCGGCTCCGGTGCCCAGGGCGCTCCATTGCTGCAACTGCGGATCCCAACTGGCGATGTTGTGGGCGGGAACCCCGGCTCCGTAATTTGAACCGTCATGGTGGGCGAACTCGAAATAGCCCGCGACGATCAGCTTGCCATCGAAAACGGCGAGCGCTTCGACATGCAGGTCGACACCGTTGCCTTGTGTGTCGCCAAGCGCGGACCAGCTGCGATCGACCGGATTCCACCTGGCCACCTTGTTGGTCGCACCATACGCTTGGCTACTCAGGATTCGATTGAAACTGCCGCCGACATAGAGTTCACCGTCCAGCACTGCGAGAGACGAGACACCAATGGGCCAGGAGCCCTCCATTTCAAGCAGGTCCCAGTCTTGTCCATCCCAGCGCGCGATGCCACTAGCGCTTTGCCCGCCAACGGTGTGGGCGCCGCCGACATACATGTCACCGTCCAGAAATGCGATTGCGGATACTTCATTGTGCACCGCTGCGCCAGTAGCGGAACCCACAGTCGACACGGTGCCGAGTGCAACATCCCAGCGCGAAACACTGCCGGGAATGACCACGTCGCCCTGCGCGCGTGCCTGCCGGTAATTCCCGCCCACATAGAGCCCAGCGTCGCCCGCGACCAGGACAAACACATCTCCCGATGCGCCCGAACCGGCCAGACCGTCCATGCTTGACCACACTTCAGCGTCCAGGTCCCAGCGCGCCAGCGAGCGCATTCGCAACGGATGGGTCAGGCCGTAGAAGCTGCCACCGATGTAGAGTTGCCCGCCGATGACGGCGATAGCCCTCACGGTCTCTCCGGAAGACTCGAGCGGACCCTCGGAGGGATTACCCAAGACTGTCCAGCTCATCAATGCCGGGGTCCAGCGCGCGATACCCCGCGCCTCGATCTGACTTCCGTCGGGTTGATATACGCCGCCGAAGTTGCCGCCCACGTAAAGATCGCCACCGTCAACGGCGAGGCTACGCACAGCTCCGGCCACGCCATTGTTGGATTGGCTGCCCAGCGCCGACCAGCCGCCGACCGAGTTCCAGATCGCCAGGTTGGGCGCCCATAGCGGAGCACCCAGGTTGACCTCGGCGAACTGACCGCCGACATACAGATCGCCGTTCATCCAGCTCAGGGCATTGACCATGCCGTCGACGCCTTCGCCACCGGCACCGGCGAGTGCCGCCCAGCCTTCGGTCGCCAGATTCCAGCGCGCGATGCTGTGGGCGGTGCGCGGGGTGCCGTCGTTGACCTCGGTGAAGTTGCCACCGACGTAGAGATCACCCTGCGGCGAGACCACGAGCGAGTAGACGAGGCCGTTGGTGCCCTGACCCAGCGATCTCCACTGACCGGACTGCGTGTCCCAGGCAGCGATGCGATTGGCGGGCACCCCACCATCGACCTCGGTAAAGGCGCCTCCCGCGTAGAGCACGCCGTCGGCAAAGGCCAGTGCCATGACCGACCCATTGGTGCCGTTGCCCATGTCGCCGACAGGCAGCCAGGTACCCGCAGCAGGGTCGTAACGAACGATATGGTTCGCCCGGATCTCGTCGCAATAGTTGAACCCGCCACCAAAGTAGATCTCACCGGCATCGCCGACGGCAGCCGATAGCACGATTCCGTCACAACCACGGTCCAGCCCGAACTCATTGCCCCAATCGGCATCGGAGATCAGTCGCGGGCTACCATCGCCGCCAGTCGTGAGGCGGTAGCCGCTTGCGTCGACCTGGCCGCTGAAACCCTCCGGCACGGCCAGCTGTCCGGACCCATCCAGCAATTCGGCCAGCTTGGCCGGCGCCTCCTGCGCGGCAGCCGTGGCGCCGGTCAATACGTGGAACAAGCCGGCCAACACCAGGTGCAGCGGCACGATCAGCAGTCTGTTCATCCAATTCCTTCAAGCAGGTCCGGGATCGGACCCGTAGGTCTTTTGTGTCTGTTTAGCTCAGTGCCCTGAATCACGCAATGGATGGTCGACTGCCTGGGGTGCGATTCAGACTGATGTATCAGAGGGCCCTGGGCACAGGGCACAGGGCACAGGGCCCAGAGCACGGGGCCCAGTCCAGAGCCAATTTGAGGCAAGTGTAGGGGTCACCGAGCTGCCATCGCGTCTGGACTGGCCTTAAGTCAGCTCTTGACCTTGCTGGGCCCTGAGGCCTGAGCCCTGGGCCCTGAGCCCTCAGCTCTTAGCAGGTTCCTCAAAACATGACTTTGACTCGCACCCGATGCTCCCCCCGCAGATCATTCGTGGCGCAGCGCGGTATTTGGCGCAATCCTTAGCGTACGTAGCGCCGGCAGCAGGCAGGCAAGCAAGGCCACCGCGGCCAGCAGCGCGGCAACGGTCGCAAGCACCATCGGATCGAAGGCCTCGACTTCGAACAGCAGGCCGGACAGCGCGCGCCCGAGCAGCAATGATAGCAGCGCCCCGAGCGCCACGCCGGCCATTGCAAGGCGCAGTCCATCGGTGAGCACCAGTTGCAGCAACCGCCGCGCGGTGGCACCGAGCGCGAGGCGTACGCCGAATTCACGGGTGCGGGTGCTGACGGTATAGGCGACGACACCGTACACACCGAGCGCGGCGAGCAGCAGCGCCATCGCGGC
>JBGTIE010000208.1:0-2640 GCA_041745855.1 Lysobacterales bacterium
GACCGAGCTTCGACAGCGATTGCGGGATCTTGCACAACGAGGAAGTGACTAGCGAACGACGGACAACAGAAAATCGAGAAAAGAGCGTCCAGGGCCTTGACAAGGGTGGAGTCATAGAAGGCCGTTGTGACCCGCGCCGTATGCTTTCGTTGATACGACCAATCCGATCGCGGGTCTCAGCGCCTGCGCCCGATCGCCTCGTTCTACCCGAAGCAAGAGCATCCAAAGCGACGCGGAGCGTCGCACTCCAAAGAAGAGCGCCGCTGAGCCCGATCGGATGAACCCTCGCGCTTACTCCCGAAGGCCGGCGCCGATCGGCCACAACGGCCTACGAAAAGCAAGAGCATCCAAAGCGGCGCGGAGCGACGCACTCCAAAGAGAGCGTCGCTCTCCAAAGATCGGCGCAGTCCAAAGCACTCCGGCATCAGCGCACTGCCCACCGCTTCTTGTCGGGCAATGCAGCCCGTATGCGGTCATTCAACAACGGGGCTATGCGGGCGAAGCCCTCTTCGTTGGGGTGGATCTCGTCGAACCAGAAGGCATCTTCCTGGGTGCCCTGCACATTGGTGAAGTCGGCATAGCTGAACAGGCCGGCGTACTTGATCTGGAGCGGCTCGAGCACCAGCCCCCTGAATCCGTCGACCAGCAGCCGATGGGCGAAGCGACGGGCCTCGTCCTTGTCGTCCACTGGCAGCACATGCTGCATGACGCTCCAGAGCCACGGACCAACTTCACCTTTCAGGAAGGCAACCAGCCCCGCACTGGCGAGGTCCAGGTCTCCGGCCACACCGATGCGTTTCAGGGGTGCGTAGCCATGACCCACGACGCGAAAGTGCGGCCGGTTGGCCTGAACTTGGGTCGCCATCTGCAGCAAGTCTTCGTAGCGCCCCAGGATCCCGCCGCCATTGCCGTCATCGAAGATGTCGGCTGCCACCAGCATGTCGTAGGCTGCGTCGGCGGTGATCCTCGGCTCGTTCCGTGGCGTGGTCGTCCAGCGTTTGAAGACGCTATCCAGGCGGTCCGACAGGCTGTCGTTGCCGCCGGCGCTGACGATCAGGGTGTCGAAGGGGTTCGCTTCGATGCGTTTGCGAACCCGCTCCAGTTCGCGCTTGGAGAACAGCTCTGCCGCCAGCCCGCCGGGTTTGCCGATCACCATGCCGAGACCCTCGATGTTGCGGGCGCTTTGCTTGGCCAGATTTCGATAGAGCGGTGTGGAGAACCACGAGTCGCCCCAGTAGAGCAGTGCGGGCCGGGTCTGCAGCAACTCATCGATGCGCTTGCGTTGATGGCTGTTCTGTCGACCGTAGACCTCACGCCAGTCGGTCCAGTGGTTGATCAGTTCCATCGTCGCTCCCTCCAGGCCCCATCGCGCGCTGACGAAACAAGCGTGTCGTCAGGATACGGATTCTCTCACCTTTGGTTGCAATTCGGTTCGTGTCACATCACGCCTGAAGCAGACTCAGTCTTGCGCCTTGTACGTTGCAAATCAGGGCTGAGGGCTGAGGGCTGAGGGGGGCTGAGGGGTCAGGGAGAGCCGGCAACGTTGAGGCAGGCGGCGTTCGATGCGTGAACAAAGCGCGGGAGCCAGGGGACTCCTCCCTATTCAAACCCATCCTCAAACAACGCATCGCCGCCAACACTGACACTCAGCATCCCGTTGTAGCGCTCCAGTCTGAGCGCGAGGTCGCCGGCGTTGATGGCGCCGTTGTTGTCGATGTCCAGGTACAGGCTGACGAGTACGTCATAGCTGCCAGGGGGCAGGCTGGGCGGGAGTTGGAAGGGGCGGCTGACGGACTGGGTGCCGGGGTTGAGGCGGACCGGGTTGTCGTTGACGGGGTCGGAAAGGAAGCCGGTACCGGTGCTGAAGATGCTGGCGCCGATGTAGACCGGGTCGTGGGCTTCGATGGCGAGATTGCTCACCTCGAGCATCAGGCTCAGGGTCTGGCCGGGCTGGGCGGGGGGAATGGCGGCAAGGCTGTCGATGCGCAGCGGGCTGGTGAGTTCGGCGGTGCGCAGACCGCTGCCGGCGCCGGTCGCGTTGTTGTGGTCGTTGTAGTAGTGGTTGACGACCCACGGCCAGCGCCGGCCTTGCTGCGACCAGCGCTGGGTGCCCCATTGCGACATGCCGCGGCCGTGGCCGAAGCAGCCGCGATCGGTCGCCACCGTGTCGGCCAGGCACGGCCAGCCGGTGCTGGGACTGCCGACGAAGCCGTTGCCACATGACAGGTCGACATTCGAACACGGCAGGCCGTCGTCCGGGTCATCCCAGGCGTTGTTCTCGGCCGAATACTCGCTCCGGAAGGGATCGCCGTCGCTGGTCAGGACGATGCCGACCGTGGCATTGACCGCTGCGTTGCTGCTGGCGCTGGTGTCGGCATCATTGACCTGGCAGCAGGCGCTGGAGCAGATGTCGTAGTTGGCGGTGCGCGGGTTCAGCACGTGCCAGGCGCCATAGCTGCGGTAGGCGATCGCGCCGGCGCGCAGGCTGTCGCCGGTCCAGCTGGCGATCCACTCGTCGTTGAGACCGCGGCGGGTGTAGGTCTCCAGGCTGAACACCTGCACCGTGCTGCAGCCGCCGACGCAGCAGATGCCACCATCGCTGGCGTAGCCGACGCGGATGCTGGCGGGTGGTGGGACGAC
>JBGTIE010000209.1:0-9718 GCA_041745855.1 Lysobacterales bacterium
GCCGGTGCGAAGGAGACCGGCGCGAGGACCATGGCGCGACGCGCGCCGGGACCGCGCTACCTCTATGCTTGCAACCTCCGCCACCCGAGGTAGCCAGTCATGCAACTGGGATGCTTTTCAGTGAGTCTCGCAGTCAAGGACATCGCCAAATCGCGTGCGTTCTACGAACAGCTGGGATTTTCCGTAATACACGGCGATCAGACGCAGAACTGGCTGATCATGGGCAATGAGTCGACCAAGATCGGGCTGTTTCAGGGGATGTTCGAACACAACATCCTGACCTTCAACCCAGGCTGGAGCCCGACCGCCGAGGCGCTTGAGAGCTTCGACGACATCCGCGACATCCAGCGCCAACTGAAGGCCAACGGCACAGCCTTCGAAAGCGAAGCCGACGAATCCTCCACCGGCCCGGCCAACCTCGTCGTCCGCGACCCCGACGGCAACCTGATCATGCTGGATCAGCATGTGGCGAAGGCGACATGAGAGCACGCGCTGGACTTCATCGCCGAATCCGCTGCTCTTCTAGGCCCTGGGCCCTGGGCCCTGGGCCCTGCTCATCTGACCCCTCAGCCCTCACCCCTCAGCCCTGCTACCCAACCAACCCAAACGACAATATCGTCGCATCATCACTCGGATCCTGACCGCCAGCGTACAGGCTCAGGCCAGCCATGACGCGCTCGACGTCCTCGCTTGGTGAACTGGCCTGTTGCAGTACGCTCGCCAGCGCATCGTCAACGAAGATGCGGCCGTCGGCGGCGCGCTGCTCGGCCACGCCGTCGCTGTACAGCACGACCCGCATCTGCGGCCGCAAGAGGAAACTCTCGGACTCGAACAGGCTGTCGCCACCGATGCCCAGCGGCACGCTGCCACGACACGGCAGTGGCACCGGCGCCTGGCCGGCGTGGACGATGCGGACGTGGCCGTGGCCGGCGTCGACGAACTGGCAATGACCGCTGTCGGTATCGATCACGCCGATCCATGCGGTCACGAAGCGGCTGCCACCGACCCGGGCCAGATAGGTGTTGCAGCGGCTGGCAGCAATGCCGGCATCGCCTGTTTCCATCAATTCGGCGTGCAGATAGGCCTGCACGCCGGCCATCAGGAACCCGGCACCGACGCCAGCACCGGCCACGTCACCGAGGATGATCGCGATACGGCCATCGGCGACCCGGAACACATCGGCCAGATCGCCGGCGACCTGGCGGCCGGGATGGACGTGCAAGGCATAGTGCAACCGGCCGTGCTGACCCCGAAAGTCCGGCAGCACCCGCCGTTGCACCTCACGCGCCTGCTCCAGATCATTCTGCAGCAACTCGATCCGCAAGCCGACCTCGCGCCGCTCCAGACTGCCCAGCGTCAGTCCGGCCAGCCGCGCCAGCGCATGGGCAAACTCGCAGGCTTCCGAACGCGACCGGCGCTGGGTCGCATCGAGCACGATCCACAACAGTCCCCAAGGCAACTGGTCCAACCGCAGACCGACCGCCAGCCCGAGCCCACCATCGCCCAGTTCCAGCTGGACCACTCCACCGGCCGCGGCGGCCTGGGCGACGCTGGCATCGGGTTGCGGGGTGGCCTGCTCCGGCGGATGCAGGGCCAGTTCCTCCATCTCGTTACCCTGCAAGGCAAACACGCTGGCGCCACGCGCATTGCAGCCACGCACCGCGAAGTCCGCGACACAGGCGGCCAGTCCAGCCTGACTGTCGACCTGGGCGACCGCGGCAACGAATTCGACCAGCAATTCAAGTCGCCGCTCGGCAATAAGCGCCGGCGCCATCGTCTGGGTTGCGCCGGACAGGCTGATCGACGGCACGATGGTCTGCGCCAGCGCCCGCGGCGCCGCATTGGCACCAATCACCCGGAAACGCCATGGGCCGACCCGCAAGCGATCATGCTCACGCAGCGGCACCGGCGTCAGCGGCGGCAAGGGGTGATCATTCAGCGCGCTACCCACCCGGCTGCCCAGATCCACCACCCGCGCCCGTCCACCCAGCATCTCGATCCGCAAATGATGGCGCGAAACCGCCGGGTCCGGCAGCACCAGATCATTCTCCGGATGCCGGCCGAGACAGATCGTGCCCGTCAACGCCAGCTTGCGCCGCGCCAGTTCCGGACCGGCCAGCATTTCCAGCAGCAACTCGTCCAGGGTCGGTTCCGCGTCGTCAAAAAAGTGGCGTGGATTGTAGCTTGCCGGCGGAGGGCTGAGGGCCGATTCAGGGCTGAGGGCTGAGGGCTGAGGGCTGGGATCAGCAAGAGCGCCTCTGGCCACGGAAGTGAAGTAGCGCGGTCCCGGCGCGCGTTTTGCCTCGGCTTTCGCCTAGCTTCCAATCGCGGGCTGCGCATGCCGCGCAATGACGAATCAATGACTTACGTCATGGGTTCATGGCGAGGCCTCGCGTCCTTGCAGACGTTCAGCGTCCGCAGGGCGTCATCCACCAATGATTTCATTCAACCCGTCGATCACATGCGCAAGTTCCTCGGGAGCGAGGCTTGCGATCTTGTTGCCGATACGCTCGGTAGAGAGCGTGCGAATCTGACTGATCTTCACCCACGAGCGCTTGGGCAGCTTTGCGGCAAGAATCTCGTGTGTGAGCGGGAAAGCTGCGCTCTGCACCTGGCTCGTAAGCGCCATCGCGATAACGGTACCCGAGCGCTCATTGAATACATCGTGGCTCAGGATGAGTACGGGTCGCTCCCCGGATTGCTCTCGCCCAATCACTGGATTGAGATCAGCCCAACGGATCTCACCTCTCAGTATTCTGGCCACGCGTTCAGCTCCTCCGACAATCCTTCGTCAGCCATGGCCTTCTCAAAAGCAGGATCCAGCTTGGCACATTCCTCGGCCAGCCGATTGCGCTCAAGCCGCTCCAGCTTCTCCAGCACGGCCGCCTGGATCGCGCGGCTACGATTGCTGAATAGCTTGCGCCTCACCAAGGCATCGACCTTTGCCAGGACCCCCGCCTCGATCGATATGGCTACTTTGGTCTGACTCATGCGAGCAACTCTCATAAGTATGATGAATCATCATACTCTTGGACCAGGAGCGCGGCAAGATCTGCCGCAGATGCGCGGCCGAACGAAGCACTAAGGGCTGAGGGCTGAGGGCTGAGGGTTCAGCAAGAGCGCATCTGGCCACGGAAGTGTAGTAGCGCGGTCCCGGCGCGCGTACTGCCTCGACTTTCGCCCCGGTCAGGTTCGCGCCGGCGGCCACGTCGTCACGCGCCGCTCCAATTGGGCTGACCCGCAAGCCTGGAAGTAGCGCGGTCCCGGCGCGCATACTGCCTCGCCCTTCGCCCCGCTCAAGTTCGCGCCGGCGGCCGCGTCTCCACGACGCGCCGAAGCAGACGGTACGCCATCGCCAATCAACCCTGTCCACTCACCCTGTCGAAGAGCAGCACAGCGATCCTCGCGCACTCCTGCTGAACCCACGTCCAATCTTGCAACTGAGGATTCAACCGCTTGTACTCAGCGAGTTGGGTCGCATCCAGATCGAAGGGCATGGGCTGCGCGAATTGGATCTGCAGCTGCTGCAAGGGCGATTCGCCGTTCGGCTGCGGGTAGAGCCGATCAAAGCTCGCCAAGGCCCCGATGACACCTTCTTCGCCCATGAGGCCCGACAGCGCAACGAAATCCAGGTAGTCCCGAGTCGCGTTTCGCTTCAGGATGAGCAGGCCCTTGATGCGAAGAATCTCGGACCGAGTGGGTAGGGTCACCATCTGCCCCATGCACTGGACTTGAGCGGTTTCCAGGGGCGCCTCACGAGTGAGTTGACGAATACCAGTCTCGATTCCGTCCAGGCTGCCGAGTATCAGGACTGGCCGCTTGACTCGCGCTGTGGTCCATCCCGCGACAGCTTCCAACTCGGCCAAAACAGTGTCGAAGCGAGCACGCAAGTCCGTCAGCACGTGGTCCGCGTCACTCGACAAGCGGTGCTCGGCGTAGATAGCCGCAGCAGTACCTCCCACCAAAACGGCGTCCGGCAATATCTGCTGCAGATGCGCGGCCGAACGAAGCACCCGCTCCCATTCAGGCAAGTCGTTGTTCGACATAGATCTTCCAGAAATGGTAACGCTGGGCGTACGGATCGGCGATCTGCGGCCGGCACACCGTCAGGATTCGCCCGGCAAGCGCAGGGTCGGCGAGCAACGCAGACCGCAGCTCCGCCCAATCAGCCCGCTTGCCGCGAGCAATCACATCATCGATCGCAGCAAGCGTATAGCCCTGATGATTGAGATGGCGGTGCAGCATGCCCGGGCAGTTCCACATCCAAGAATCGTGCACGGATTGTAGCCGGCCGGCGCTGCTTCGATGCGCGTGGACACGCTCGATCAGTGGGTTCGTACTCGTACTCGATTGAGTCGCGTCAGCCAGAGCGAGGCCATCACACCGATGGTCTTCACCGTCAGCCCCAGCTACGCGCCCGACGATGGCGATCATCTGGCCTCGACCAGCAGCAGCGACGCGTCCTTCGGCTTGCGATCAACTTCGATTTTGTTTACCGACTCCTGGTTCAAGGTAGAAACATCGATTTCAAGTACTGACGCCAGGCACTTCAAGGATTCCAGGCTGGGACTATGTCCGCTTTCAATCCGCTGAATGGTCCGGACGCTCAGCCCGGACATTTGAGCGAGCTGTTCTTGCGACAAGAGCCGGCTGAGTCGCACCTGCTTGAGAATCATCGAGGAATCCGTTGTCAGTGAACCAGGATCATGCATAGATACCCATGGTGTCGGTTACGAAAACTGCCCGCAATGTACCCGACAGCTACCCGACACTTGTAGGACGTTGTACCCGTACCCGATCGGCGCGGTGCAAGGACAAACGACGGAAACCGCGCATAAGCTTGGCAGCAGCGACCAGTTCGAAGCCGACGTTGGCGTGCCCGGCACCGGTTCTCTGTCGATCAGCATCGCCCAGACTCGCTATTGAATTTGCCAGGAAGGTTCAAGCCACCCGATGCACCGCTACCCCAACCCTGGATGCCGCGTCTGCCATCGTCTCGTCGGCAGTGCAAAGCCGTGCATTTATCCGAGCGCATACCGCAAGGTGCAGTGCATCACCGGCACGCAGACCTGTGTCGTAGTTGGAGATCCAGCCGGTTGCGCGGTCGAAATCTGCGCTGACGACTGGTTCCATGGCCAGGCGCGTGTCGACGAAGCGACCGAAGCGGGCTAGACCTTCATGGTGTAGTTCGGCAGTGATGTCCCTTCTACGCGCCATGATTCCGGCTGCACTGGCGAATTCGGTACGTGCCCAGGGGGAAGTCGTGATGGTTTCGCTACCGGCGGCCTCCAGCCACGCGAGCGCGGCCCGAGTTCCGGTATCGCGAAAGAAGAGCGACAACAGGACGCACGTGTCCACATACATGGCCATCAGTAGCGCGCACCATCCCGAATCTCGCGCACGACCTCCGTGGCCGGACGAGGCAGCAGGCGCTGGGAGAGGACGAATTCGCGCAGTACGTCAATCGTCCCGGCGAGGTCTGCGGCGGGCAGCACACGCTCGGGGATGATGCGCGCCACCGGTCGGCCACGGCGGGTGATGACAATCTCCTCACCCGCGACGACCTGGTCGACCACGGCTGAGAGGTGCGATTTCGCCTCTGCAAGGGTAAGGGTACGCATGGCGTAGTCTCATGACTATCTGACCAACTAGAGTCTAGCACGGGCTCACTCTTGATCCGCGTCATTGCACTCACGGCCTTCTACGCTGAAGCTGACGAACCCAACCCTTACGCCGCCGGACATTCCGGCTGCACGAACGACTTTTAGCCGTTCCGGGATAATCAGCAGACGTGGTTCGAGCGTGAGCCATGTCCACGATTGAGACTGCCGACATGCAACGTGCCCGATGGATAGCGCCCTTTTTCCTGTTGCTGGCATCGTCGTTTGCGTGGGCCGCAACAAACCATGGCGCGGCTCCTGTATTCGAATCCACCGACGGGCACAGCGTTTCCCTCGCCGACTACCGCGGCCAGGTAGTCGTGCTGAACCTGTGGGCGATCTGGTGTGGCCCTTGCATTGTTGAAATCCCGCAACTTGTCGAACTCCAGCGCCGGATCGAGCCGCACGGCGCAACCGTGATTGGCCTGGCGGCCGATTCAGGGTCAGCCGAACAGATATTGGCCTTCTGGCAGCGCCGCCTGGACCTGGAGCCGAGCTATCCGCTGTGGCTTACGACGATGGAGGAGGCGAAAGTCCATTTCGGCGCGACAACGATCCCGCTGACCCTGCTGATCGATCGTGAAGGTGTCGTCCGCGACCGTCTGCAGGGCGCACACGACGCGGAAACCTTGATGGAACGACTCCAGCCGCTGCTTTGAGTTCTATCGAGGAACTCGGCTGCAAGCCAAACTCCAGTCACAACACCGAGCTTGTTGATTCAGCTGATCGGTCACCAAGGCATCTCCAGGGAGCGGTGGCGGCGCCGCGTCGACGCCGCAAGTCCGATACGCAAAGTCGCACGATGGCGTCCTGAACTACGTGCGGCATCGAACGGACGCGCGCAGCCTGGACCGCGTGTTAATGCAGCATCGCCCGCCCCATCCGACGGGCTCGAACGCACCGCGTGGAGCAGAAGAGCGAGCAACTGCGACGGGCCGCCTGAATCCTGCAGCCGCGACGGTTTTGCTCAGCAGCGAGCTTGATCCATATCAATGACCCGGCACGTCGACCAATGCGTCAATGCACATGCAGGAAGAGTAGCGATCGGGAAATCCGCCGCCACTCCTGCCCTTGACGTAATGCGGCTGCACCGTTCGAGCGATGCAGCCGCGAATGGAGACGAAAGCGATGACGGTCATGACCACGCTGAAGCGGCACGCAGCTATCGCACTCGCGACATGTCTGCTCTTGTTGTCGCAATTCGTTCCCGTCCAGGCATCGAATGAACCGTCCACGAACCTCGAACTGCGCGCCGACGCCGCTGCGGGCGAGCGGCTCTATCAGCGCCATTGCGCCGCATGCCACGGACCGCGCGGTCGCGGTGACGGTCAGCAGGGCCGCGCCTTCGACCCTGGTCCGCCCGATTTCACGGCTGGCAACGCCGATGCCGAACGCTTCTACCAGGCCACCCGGGACGGCGGCATGGCCGTGGGCGTGAGCGGGGCCATGCCGGCCTTTCGCCACACCTTGAGCGAGCAGCAAATCCACGACGTCATCGCGCATCTGATGCAACTGGCGCAGTGATCGCTGCGCCGCCAGACGCTCAACTCATCACCGAAAACCCAAGCGAGGTACCGACGATGAAAACCGCAGCAACAATAAGGATCAGGCCCAAGACAGGCTCGACGGTCAAATTACTCACTGCGCTGGCACTGGGGGCGGGACTCTACGCCAGCCAGGCCCTCGCCTGCGATTCCTGCAACGATTCGCTGATGCATCAGTTGCAGCACGAGCGCAGCGACACGCCCATGGCACGTGACCTGCTGGCGGCGCTGGAGAACCAGCGGGGCCTGCCATTGACCCAGGCCACCGTCGGCGGCGGTGGGGGCGGCAATCCCGCCAAGGCCAAACTCGACGACATCTTCGAAGGGACCGAATTTATCGAGATCATCCGGCGCGACGAGGGCCTGTCGATTCCTTCGACCAGCTACGTGGCGCAGGACGTCGAGCCCGACCACCACTTCACCGTGACGCTCGACGAGGGCCAGATCTACCTGGGCCAGGGCGTCATGTACGACGGCTTCCTTGCCAATGGCGGTGTCCCTGGGCCGACGCTACTGGTGACCGAGGGCGATATCGTGAAATTCACGGTTTCCAATACCGGCACCGTGCCGCACGGCGCCTCGATCCACGCCGCCTACACCCAGACCTCGAAGTACGTCGGCAAGATCAACCCCGGGGAAAGCAAGAGCGTGACCTTCCGCGCCACCGTGCCGGGCGTCTACATGTGGCACTGCGCTCCCGGCGGACACGCCATCCCGATGCACGTGCTGTTCGGCCAGTACGGCATGATCGTGGTCGAGCCGAAGGAAAAGAAATACAAGCTCGAACAGGAACTCGGCAAGAAGCCGGACCTGACGCTGTATCTGCTGCAGAACGAGTACTACACCAGCGGCCGCGAGGCGGTGGACGGCCATCCGGCCTACACGGCATTCAATGGCCAGCCGTTCCGCTATGTCGAGAACCCGATCACCGCCAAGCCCGGCGATTACGTGCGGATCTACTACCTCAACGTCGGTCCGAACCTGGTCTCGACCTTCCATCTGGTCGGAATCATCTGGGACTACGTCTACTGGCAGGGTCATCCCGACGCGTCGATGGCCGGCGGACAGACCGTGACCTCGGGTCCTTCGGATTCATGGGTGATCGAATTCCGCGTGCCGCCGGATGAAGGCGCCTACACCATGCTCAATCACGCGGTGGGACCGACCAGCCGCGGCGCTATTGGCCTGCTGGTCGCTGATAAAAACGCCGACACGCCGAAGACGATACTCGCGGAAGGACCGAAATGGACCGAGGCAGAACTCGCCGAGAAGGCCGCCAATGCGACCCGGACAATCTCTCCCTTCGCTCCCGGCACAGCGGGCAAAGGCATGGCGGCGCGCGCCGACCGTGTCGTTTCCTACGGCCCCGAAGTCAAGGAAGTGGTGGTCGAGATCATCGGCAACTCGTTCCATCCCAAGGTCATCGAGATCGAGCCAGGCACCAAGGTGACCTGGGTCAACGAAGATGTATTCACCTACCTGGCCGGGGAGTTCTCCGGCGTCCACAACGCGGTCGGCATGAAGGGACCCAAGCGCTTCGCCACGACGCTGCTGGGCCATGGCGAAACCGGCAGCGTGCTGTTCGATGAATCGGGCGAGTACGACTACATCTGCACCCCGCACCCGTACATGAAGGGACGGATCATCGTCCGCGAGCGCTAACGCACCGAAGGATCGCCGGCTTCTCGGCGATCCTCCGGGCCTACCGGCTCGGCCCGTTCACTACGTACGCCCAGTCCGACCGCCGTCAGTCCAACTTTTAGCAACAGCTTCCCAACTCAATGGAGTCCCAGATGAAACTCGTAACCAAACTTTCAATCCTCGCCGCAGGCCTTCTCGCCAGCCAGATCGCGTTCGCCGCGGACTGCTCGCTGACCATCGACGGCAACGATGCATTGCAGTTTTCCACCGAAGAACTCACCGTCGACGCGTCGTGCAAACAGGTCGAACTCACCCTGACGCATTCGGGCACCCTGCCGCGCAATGCCATGGGCCACAACTGGGTCCTGACCACGGACGCCGACGCACAGGCAGTCAATCAAGACGGCATGCAGGCAGGGCTCGACAACGAGTACGTCAAGCCCGACGACGCGCGCGTCATCGCCTTCACACCGGTCATCGGTGGTGGCGAGAAGACCACGATCACCTTTAGCATCGACAAGCTCGATGCAGCCGACAAGTACACGTTCTTCTGCTCCTTCCCCGGCCACTTCGCGATCATGAAAGGCGAGTTCCGCATCGTCGCCAAGGGCTGAAGACGTCGCTGTTTGCAAGGCCCGGGGCCGGCGATCCGGTCCCGGGCATTTTCTTGCCGATGCGTGCCAGCCCAAGGGAGCCGCTGGCCACTGCTTCGTCCTCGGACAAGTCGCAGCGCGTTGCCGGCGAGATCGACAGAGAACCGCGAGAAGTGACGCGCGTGGCAGCGCGCGGACACGGATCGGCAGGATTTCGACGGGGCATATCGCCCGCACCGGTCCGGGATAACCGCGGTTTAACGCAGAGCCCGCCAGGCTA